>NZ_JBJGZJ010000012.1:0-127658 GCF_054050435.1 Geodermatophilus sp. SYSU D01036
CCGCGGAGATGCCCGGGGCATCTCCGCGGTAGTGCACACCGGCCCGTCCGGGTCTCAGTCCTGGCAGAGCGACGTGCCGTACCGGCAGGCCACGACGTCCGGCGTGTCCACGGGACGGCCGGCGTCGACGGCGTGCGCCAGCCGGATGAACCCCGCGTGGCTCCAGGACAGCGGTGTCGCGGAGAACGTCGGCTCCCCCGGCACGAACTCCGTCCCCTCCGCCGACGGGGGCTGGTCGTCCCACACCTGCTCGGCCATGAAGAACGACCGGTCGTCGGCCGCCCGGGCCATCGTGTCCAGCCGCTCCTGGGCGGTCCCGGCGGCGTCGCCGCCGAGGGCCAGCTCGTACTCGCCCCGCTCGCCGGTGAGCAGCGGCCAGCCGCGGCCGATCGTCTCCCGCGAGCCCGGGTCCACCGGCTCCCACTGGGTGCCGTCGGCCTTCTCCCCGTACCCGTCGAAGCTCGACCGGTGCCAGAACCGGCCGTTGGCCGTGTCGTGGGCCAGCTGCTCGTCGACCAGCCGCAGGGTGTTCGCCACGACCGGGTCGTCGGCCGGCACGATGCCGAGCCGGACCAGGTCGAGGAAGCTCGGGTCGAGCACCTCCCGCTGGTCGACCAGCGGACCGCCGTCGGCGATCTGGATCTGGGTGCCGGCGTCGGCGTCCCCGTCGGCGGTGATGCGGAGGTAGTACGGCTCGGGCGACAGCGGGCCGGTGGTCGTCACCGTCCACTCCGCGAGACCCGCCCGCCACTCGTCCGCCGTGGCCAGGTACGTGTCGGCCCGGGCGTCGTCACCGTTGGCGCGGGCGATCTCGGCCGCGGTCACCAGGCCGGCGATCTCGGCCGCGATGGTGTTCGGCGACCACCCGCTCAGGTTCTCCCACCGCTCCTGCTCCGTCTCCGGCCCCTCGGCCACGATGAAGTCCGCCGAGAGCCGCACCCGCTCCCAGTCCTCCGGCCCCGTCCGGCCGAGCTGCCAGGCGAGCACGATCGGCAGGGCGACCTCGTCCATCTGCAGCCCGCCGAAGACCGCCTCCCCGTCGAGGCGCGCGTTCTGCGGGAACGACCCGTCGGGACGCTGCTGCACCGTCCACAGGTGGTCCAGCGCGCGCCCGGCGGCCTCCTCGTCGCCCATCGCGATCAGCGCGGTCGCGTGCTGGTACAGGTCGCGCGACCAGACCTCGTGGTAGACGGGGAAGTGCTGCAGCTCGTTCGCCCAGGCCCACGGCTTGCCCGGGGAGGCGATGAACCCGCCGCGGAAGGTCTTGTCCTCGCCGGCCGCGACGACCATGGCGGACACGTCGTACGCCGTGCGCCACCGCTCGGCACTGGCAGGCACGGGGGCCAGGCCGTCGAGGTAGTCGTGCCAGCCCTCGGTGTAGGCCGCCAGGGCGTCGTCGAAGCCCCGGTCCAGCGCCCGGTCGGCGGCCTGCGCGGCGTCGTCCTCCGTCGTCCCGAAGCCGAGGGAGAGGGTGAGCTGCTGCCCGCCGTCGGTGCCGGTGAGGCCGGTGCGGCCGATCTGCACCACGTTGCCGGGGGTCGGCGCGTCCCACCTGTCGTCGAGGACGAAGTCGTCGCGCAGGTCCGCCCAGCCGTCGCTGCGCTCGAGGTAGCCGCTGGAGGTGTCGGTGAGGCCGCCCGAGACGGTGACGGCGCTGCTCAGCGCACCGTCGGTCGCCAGCAGCCGTCCGTCGGAGGAGCGGCCGGTGTCGTCGTTGGCGTTGAGCCCCAGGCCCACGTCGTGGAGCAGGTAGACCTGGTACGGCTGCCCGTCGAGGGACTCGAAGCGCACGTCGACGAGCACCGCGGACCGGTCGGGGTCGGTCGTGTAGGTCTTGGTGATGCGGTAGCGGCCGCTCTGCGCGGTGTTGACCTGCCGGTAGACCAGGGCCCGCGGGTCGACCAGCTCGACGACGGAGTCGGTGGCCTCGTCCTCCCGCTCGGCGAAGGTGGCGCCGTCGGTCACGACGAACTGGGTGTCCCGGGAGCTCGGCGTGTCGATCCGCGGGGCGTAGACCTCGCTGAGCGTGCCGTCGTTGAGCGTGTACCAGACCGTGCTGTCGAGGGCGCCGATCGCCGTCCCGAAGCCGTCCTTGTCACCCGGCGACCAGGTCGCCGCCTCCCCGGGGTACCCGGGCGCCGCGTCCGCCGCCTGCGCCGAGGCGGGGACCACCGCCCCGAGGACGAGGACGCCGGCGACGACGGCACCGCCGACGACCGGCCGCCTCCCGGACCCCCTCGGCCGCGTCGCTCCGCGGGGGCGCCGCGGCGCGGCGGGGTGTGGGGCAGGTCGTACGGGCTCACCGGCTGTCCTCCGTCCCGGACCCGGCCGGCGGAGCGCCGCACGCGCGGTCGCGCGACCAGCCGGGCACGACCGGCCCCCGTCCGGCCGTCGTCGTGTGATGTGCACCACACCGTAGGAGAGCCGGGAGGCCCCAGCCACCGGCGGGACTGCGTGCGCGTCCGCGGAGGGGCACGGGGCACCTCCGCGGACGCGCACGGCGGAGGGTCCTAGCGGCCGAGGATGCCGCCGATCGCGCCGCCGAGGCCGCCGCCCTGGCCGCCGCCGCCGCTGATCATCTTGATGAGGTCACCCGGGTCCAGCCCGAGCTTCTGCAGGATCCCGGCGTGCTGGTCGGTGTCGACCTGACCGGGCAGTTCCTGGTCGGCCTGCTGCGCCTTGGCGTCGTCGCCCTGGGAGCGCAGCAGCTGGAGGATCTGGTCCTTGTCGATCTGCATGACGGCTCGCTACCCACTCAGCCCGCGGCACGCACCACCCGGTCCGGCCGGACGACGGCGAAGCGGGCCCGTCCCGCCCGCAGCCACGCGGTGAGGACGCCGTCGACGTCGTCCACCTCCGTGCGCCGGCCGGCGGCGGTGACCGCGACGCGCCCCGGCGCGGCCAGCGCCACGACCGCGGTGCCGGCACCGAGGACGTCGTCGAGCCGGCACTCCCGCCCGCCGGCGCGGACGCGGGCCCGCGGCACGAGGGTCCCGGCCAGCCGCCGTCCGGCCGGACCCCGCCGGTCGACCAGCGGCCCGGGGCGCAGCGCGGGCGTGCGGCTGTCAGTGGCGTAGGCGGCCAGCGCCGGCACGCCCGCGACCGCGGCGAGCACCGCCCGGCGGACCGGCACCGCGCCCGCTCCCCCGCCGGTCATCAGCCGCCCGACCACCGCCGCGAGCCGCACCAGCGCCCGGGCGTGCGGCTCCCGCTCGGCGCGGTGGGTGTCGAGCAACTCCCCGTCGGCGGCGCCGGTGACGACGGCGGCCACCTTCCAGGCCAGCTGGTGCACGTCGCGCAGGCCCAGCCCCAGGCCCTGGCCGACGAACGGCGGGGTGAGGTGGGCGGCGTCACCGGCCAGCAGCACGCGACCGCGCCGCCAGCGGTCGGCCACCTGCGCCCGGTAGACGTACTCGGCCGCGCGGACCACCTCGGCGTCCTGCGCCCCGAACGGCGCGAGCAGGGCCGGCAGCGCGGCGCCGGTGAGGTCCGCGGCCGTCTCGCCGGGCCGCAGCCGCGCCTCGAAGCGGTAGCGGTCCCCGCTGACCGGCATGAACGTCGCCGCCCGGTCCGGGTCGCACACCTGGTGCACGCCCGGCCACACCGGCAGCGGCACCCGCGCACGCAGGTCCACCACCAGCCAGCGGTCGGGCCGGCCGAGGTCGCGCATCCGCGCGCCCACGAGGCCCCGGACGGTGCTGTTCGCCCCGTCGCACCCGAGCACGGCCGAGGCGACGACGTCCCGGCGGCGCCCCGTGGCCCGCTCCAGCACGGTCACCGTGACGGAGTGGTCCGCCTCGGCGAGCCCGACGACCTCCTCCCCGCCGCGCAGCTCGACCCCCGGGGCGTCGCGCACCGCGGCGCGCAGCAGCCGCTCCAGCTCGGGCTGGTGGAACATCGACGCCTGCGGCCAGCCGTGCCGCCCGGCGTCCCCGGCGCGGCGGAACTCGGCGAGCGTGCGGTGCCGCGCGTCGAGCAGCCGCAGCCCCGCCATGGGCCGGCTGACCTCGAGGAACGCCTCGACGACGCCGGCGTCGGCCAGCGCCCGCAGCGCCTCGTCGTCGAGGTGCACCGCGCGCGGCAGCCCGTACGGGCGGCGCTGGCGGTCGAGCAGCAGGACGGGCAGGCCGCGGCGGGCGAGCAGCAGCGCGGCGGTCGTGCCCACCGGCCCCGCGCCGACCACCACGACCGGCGGGACGACCGGCTGCGACGACACGCCGCCCAGTGTCGCCGACCGCCCCGGGCCCGGGCTGGCACAGTGGCCCGGCGATGGCCCCGACGAACGCCCCCGCGCCGCCGGCCGAGCGGCGCCGGCACGGCCGGACGCGCGGCGACCGCTGGCGCACCCTGGCCGGCGGGCTGGGGCAGACGCTGGTCACCGCCGGCGTCGTGCTGCTGCTGTTCGTGGTCTACGAGTTGTGGGTGACCGACCTGTTCTCCGCGCGCGACCAGGACCGGCTCTCCGACCGGCTGCAGACCGAGTGGTCCGCGGAGCCGCCCGCCTCCGGGGTGCCCACCGTCCCCGCGGAGGTGCCGGTCGGCGAGCCGTTCGCGGTGCTGCACGTCCCGCGGCTGGGCGAGGACTGGTCGCGCGTCGTCCTCGAGGGGACCGGCGAGGACCAGCTGTCCCAGGGCCCCGGCCACTACGCCGGGACGGCGATGCCCGGGGCGCCCGGCAACGTCGCGCTCGCCGGGCACCGGGTGGGCCGGGGCTCGCCGTTCCTGGACCTGGACCGGCTGCAGCCGGGCGACCCGGTCGTCGTCGAGGTGGCCGACGGGTGGTTCACCTACCGGGTGCTCGGCGACCCGGCGCAGGACCCCAACGGCGTCCCCGGACAGCAGGTCGTGACGCCGGCCGACGTCGACGTCGTCGCCCCGGTCCCCGGGGGCGCCGCCGACGCCGCGCCCGCCGGGTCCTACCTGACGATCACCACCTGCCACCCGCGGTACTCGGCGCGGCAGCGGCTGGTCGTACACGCGGTCCTCGACGGCCCGGGCGTGACCCGGGCGGACGCACCCGACGGGCCACCGGCCCTGACCGAGGGCTGAGGAGGACCCGTGTACCGCTGGATCTGGCGGCACCTGCCCGGCGGGACGGCGACCCGGTCGGCGCTGTCCCTGCTGCTGGCGCTGGCCGCGGCGGCGCTGCTGCTGTTCGTCGTCTTCCCCTGGGTGGAGCCGCACCTGCCGTTCACCGCGGTGACCGTCGACCCCGGGCGCTGAACCGGACGTTGCAGTCCGTTGCGCACTCTTGACGGCACCCGGTGCCGCGGTGAGTCTGTGGCCCGGCGCACACCCCAGCGGGGTGTGCCCACCAGGCTGCCCGCCGACGAGGGCGGGCCGGACCGAGAGGACACCGGGTGAAGACCAAGGGCGCGATCCTGTGGGGCGTCGGCGAGGAGTGGTCGATCGAGGAGATCGAGCTGGGTGACCCGAAGGAGGGCGAGGTCCAGGTCCAGCTGGCCGCCTCCGGGCTGTGCCACAGCGACGAGCACCTCGTCACCGGCGGCACCCCGGTCGCCTTCTACCCGGTCATCGGCGGGCACGAGGGGTCCGGCGTGGTCACGAAGGTCGGTCCCGGCGTGACGGGCCTGCAGGAGGGCGACCACGTCGTCACCGCCTTCATCCCCGCCTGCGGCCAGTGCCCGCCGTGTTCCAAGGGCATGCAGAACCTCTGCGACCTCGGCGCGAACCTGCTGGCCGGCACCTCGATCTCCGACGGCAGCTACCGCATCCAGGCGCGCGGCCAGGACGTCATCCCGATGTGCCTGCTCGGCACGTTCTCCCCCTACATCACCGTGCACCAGGCGTCGGTCGTGAAGATCGAGCCCGACATCCCGCTGGAGATCGCCGCGCTGGTCGGCTGCGGCGTCACCACCGGCTGGGGCTCGGCCACCAAGGTCGCCGACGTGCGGCCGGGCGAGAACGTCGTCGTCATGGGCGCCGGCGGCGTCGGCATGAACGCCGTCCAGGGCGCGGCGGCGGCCGGCGCCAAGCGGGTCATGGTCATCGAGCCCGTGGCGAAGAAGCGCGAGTGGGCGATGGACCTCGGCGCCACGCACGTGTTCGAGTCGGCCGAGGAGGCCACCGAGAAGGTCAACGAGCTGACCTGGGGCCGGATGGCGGACAAGACGATCATCACGGTCGGCGACATCCAGGGCGAGGACATCCAGACCGCACTCAGCCTCACCGGCAAGGGCGGCCGTGCCGTCGTCACCGGCATGGGCAACGCCGCCAACACCGACGTCAAGCTCAGCCTGTTCGAGCTCACCCTGCTGCAGAAGGACCTGCAGGGCGCCATCTTCGGCGGCCTGGCCCCGCGGGCGGCGATCCCCGAGCTGCTCTCGCTGTACCAGGAGGGCCAGCTCAAGCTCGACGAGCTCGCCACCACCAAGTACAAGCTCGAGGACATCAACCAGGGCTACCAGGACATGCGCGACGGCAAGAACATCCGCGGGATGGTCGTCTACGGCGACTCCGACCGCTGACCCCGTCCCCCGTGCCCGCCGGCGTCCCCGGCGGGCACGGGGAGCGGCCGACCGCCTGTCATCCTCCGTCGGTGCCCGTGGACGACGACCCGGTGGTGTACGCGATGCGCGAGGTGTTCGACGGCGTCCCGGTGACCCGCGTCTTCCACGATCCCGACGGCGACTGGCAGTACCTCACCGACAGCGAACCCGTCCCTGAAGCCGCGGTACTGGCACACCGGAGCCACCTGTTCGAGCTCGACCCGTCCCTCCTCGAGCTCGCCTCGATGCCGTCGGGCACCTGGGCGGTCCGGCACGCCCCGGGGCATCCCTGGACCTGCGGCGAGATCACCGACGAGGACGGGGACGACTCCTGGTGATCATGGAGTCGCTGCCGCCGGCACGCGCCGACGCGCCGTCGCGAGCGGCGACAGTCCGATGATCGACCGCTGACCTCGCCCCGGCGGCTCAGCCCAGCAGGCGGGTGAGGGCGGGGCCGAGGTCGCGGACGGTGCGTACCATCTGCGCCGTCCCCGCGCCGCGCGCGGCCAGCGAGCGCGCCGCCGTCTCGGCCTCGGGCGTGGGCAGCGGGCAGAGCACGTGCAGCCGGTCGATGCCGGCGAGCGCGGTCTCGGGCGGGTCGCCGGTGGTGTGCAGGCAGTCCGAGAGCAGCACGACCACCCGCTCGTCGGCGACCTCGGCGGCCAGCTGCAGCCGGGCGGCCCGCAGCGCGCCGGCGACGTCGGTCATCCCGTGCCCCCGCAGGCCGAGCAGGTGGGTCACCACGTCCTCCGCCGCCCGCCGCTGCCCCTGGCGCTGCACGACGTCGACGTCCCGGCCGAAGGTGATCAGGCTGGTGCGCAGCCGCTCGTCGCCGGTGAGGACGACGCCGGCCGCCGCCACCGCCGCGATCGCCACCCCGAGCCCGGTCATCGAGCCGGAGGTGTCGACGGCGAGGCACACCGCGCGCCGGTGCCCGGTCCACCGCCGCGTGACCAGGTCGCCGGCCTGCAGCGGCGTCCCGACGTCCCACCGGTCGAGCGTGCGGTCGAGGTCCAGGTCGCCGTCGCCGTGCCGGTCGGGCACCAGCCGCCGGGTGCCGCGGGTGCGCGACCGGCCCACCCGGCCGACCTGCACGAACACCCGGCCGGCCAGGCGCCGGGCGGCGGCGCGCAGCTCGCGGTCGGTGGCCGCGGCCAGGTCGGTGAGCAGCGCGGCCGCGGCGTCGGCGTCCTGGGCCATCAGCTCGGCGAAGGCCTCCTCGTCGAGCTCGCCGACCTCCGGGCTGACCTCCTCGAACGCGTCGTGGCGGGCGGCCATCTCGCGGCGGCTGGTCTGCCGGCGGCCGCCCCCGCCGCGGCGGTCGCGGCGCGGGGAGGAGGAGGGGTCAGGGCCCGCCGGTGACTCCGGCGGGCCTCCTGCTTTTCCCTCGCCACCCCCGTCGGCGGGAGCGGGGGGCTCCTCCTCGTCCGGCGGTGGCGGTCCGTCCGGTGGCCAGACGCCGTCGAGGATCTCGTCGATGACCGCCTCGGGCGTGCGCTCGACGCCCTCGGCGACCCGGATCCGGCCCGACAGCGCGGCGTGCGCGGCGTCGCGGGCGGTCTCGCGGGCGCCGTCGGCACCCAGGCCGGCCTGCCCGCGCATCTCCAGCAGGCCGCCGAGCAGCAGCACCAGGTCGGTGGCGCCGCGCACCGACGAGCCCATGCGGACGTCGCGGTGCTCGCGCGAGGCCCGCACCAGCCGGACGGCGAGCCCGATGAGCGACGGCGGCGCGCCCGTCACCGCGGCGACGATGGCCCGCTCCGCGGCGGCGTCCTGGTAGCCGAGGACGACGCGGCACATCCGGTCGGCGATCGCCTGCCCGACGCGGGCGGTGCCGATGGCGTCGAACGGGTTCATCGCCGCGATCAGCCGGAAGCCGGCGGCCGCCCGCACGTGGCCGAGCCGCGGCACGGTGATCTCGCCCTCGGTGAGCACCGTGATGAGGACGTTGAGCGTCTCCTCGGGGATGCGGTTGAGCTCCTCGAGGTAGAGCAGGCCCGAGCCGCGCATCGCCGTCAGCAGCGGCCCGTCGGTGAAGCTGCCGGGTACGTACCCCTCGGTCAGGACGGCGGCCGGGTCGTACTGGCCGATCAGCCGGGCCGGCGTCAGCTCGGCGTTGCCCTCGACGAACACGACCTCCTGGCCGGCCTCGGCGGCGATGGCCCGCAGCAGCGTCGACTTGCCGGTACCCGGCGGTCCCTCGAGGACGACGTGCCGGTTGGTGCGCAGCGCGACGGTGAGCACCTCGCGCTCGCGGCGCAGCCCGATGACCGGGTGCGGCACGGTCGGCGTCACGCGGCTCCTCTCTGAGCACGGCGGTGGCTGTGGGGCAGGTTACGGACGGGGCCGCGGCAGCACGCGGCGGGCCTCACCGGCGCGGGCCGGGTCGAGCGGGACGGCGCTGGTGAGGACGGCGGGCCCGAGCCGCAGGACGCCGTCGGTCAGCGGGGCGCAGCGGACCCCGCCGCGGCCGCGCATCCCGCGGTGCGCGCCGGGCGCGAGCACGGTGTCCAGCCAGGCGCACGGGTTGGCCGGCCGCCCGCCGCGCAGGACGACCGCGCCCTCCCCGCAGTCGAGGGCGAACACCGCGCCCCGCAGGGCCTCCACCTCGGCGCCGCGTAGGACGACGTTGCGCCGGGCGAGCAGCGGGTCGAGCGGGCCGGCGCCGAGCTCGGCGGCCAGCGCCTCGACCGACTCGGCGGCGAGCACGGTGACCGCGGCGTCGCGGTGCGCGGGCCGGCCGGCGTAGCGGTCGCCGACGATGCCGTGCCCGGCGCGCACCTCCACCCGCTCCACCCGGTCGCCGTCCTGCGGCGGGACGACGCCGCCGGGCCGCCCGTCGTACCGGTGCACCGGCGAGACGAGCAGCCCCACCACCTCGACGTCGTAGGCGTACGGACGGTCGGCGTTCAGCGGTCGACCAGCCCGTACTCCCGGGCCTCCTCGGCGGAGAGCAGCCGGCCGGCGCGCATGTCGGCGGCGACCTGCTCGACGTCGCGGCCGGTGGCCCCGGCCAGCCGCTCCTGCAGCCGGCGCAGCCGGCGGGTGTGCTCGGCGGCGAGGACCTCGACGTCCCGGCCCAGGCCGCTGCCCGGTGCCCGCGGCTCGGTCAGCTGAAACAGGGCGTGCGTCCCGGCGGTGCGCCGGTCGGCCACCGCGAGGACGGCGACCGCGGCGCCGGCGATCGTGCCGAGGCAGGTGACGTGCACCGGGGCGCCCATGAGGTCGATGGCGTCGACGAGGACCAGGGCGGCGTCCAGGTCGGCGCTCACGCCCGACAGCCGCAGCTGCACCGGGCCGTCCCCGTCGGCGTCGAGCAGCGCCAGCTCGGCGACCGCCCGGTTGACCGCGTCGGCGTCGAGCTCGCCGGACAGCGTCACCATCCGGTGCTCGACCAGCCGCTCGGCCAGCCAGTCGGGCGAGCCGACGACGACGGACATCGTCGTCGCGCCCTGCCCGGGGACGGCGGGCGGCCGCGGCGGCGGCTGCCACGGGCTGCGGGGGTGGTCGGGCGGCGGCAGCGGGAACGGGGGCTCCGGCGGGAGGGGCGGCCAGGTGCCTGAGGGACGGGTCATCGGGACTCCTCGGACGTGCGGACCTGCCAGTCGACGGTGCGGCCCAGGGCGGCCGCGTAGCGCTCCAGCGTCGACAGCCGCGCGTCCAGCTCCCCGCTCTCCAGGCGGGCGACGGCGGACTGCGACGTCCCCATGCGCGCCGCGACCTGCGTCTGGCTCAGCTCGCTCTCCCGGCGCAGCCGGACCAGCTCCTCGATCAGCCCGCGCCGGCGCTCACCCCGGTCCTCCAGGCCGGGGAAGCGGCTGCGGCGCGGCGGCGGCATACCGGCAACGGTATGCCTGATCCGCTATGGGAGCGGCCCTCAGCGCTCCGCGGTGTGGTGGATCGGCCCCGCGGTCCCGCTCAGCCGCTCGCCCGTGCCGCCCCAGCGCCCGGCGATGATCTCCGCGGCGATCGAGACGGCGGTCTCCTCGGGCGTGCGGGCCCCCAGGTCCAGGCCGATCGGCGAGGACAGCCGGGCCAGCTCGGCCTCGGACAGCCCCGCCTCGCGCAGCCGCTCGAGCCGCTCGTCGTGCGTGCGCCGCGAGCCCATCGCGCCGACGTAGGCCACCGGCAGCCGCAGCGCGACCTCCAGCAGGGGGACGTCGAACTTCGGGTCGTGGGTGAGCACGCACAGCACGGTGCGCTCGTCGATCCGCCCGGCATCGACCTCGGCCTGCAGGTAGCGGTGCGGCCACTCGACGACGACCTCGTGCGCGTCTGGGAAGCGGCGGGCGGTGGCGAACACCGGCCGGGCGTCGCACACGGTCACCCGGTAGCCGAGGAACGCCCCGACCCGGGCGACGGCGGCGGCGAAGTCGATGGCGCCGAACACGACCATCCGCGCCGGCGGGGCGAACGAGGAGACGAACAGGGTGAGCTCGTCGCCACGCCGCTCGCCGTCGTGGCCGTAGGTCAGCGTGCCGGTGCGGCCGGCGGCGAGCATGCCGCGGGCGTCGTCGGCGACGGCGTCGTCGAGGCGCTGCAGGCCGAGGGTGCCGGAGCTGCGGTCGGGCCAGAGCACCAGCCGTCGGCCGATGCGGTCCTCGGGTCCGCGCACGCAGGTGACGACGGCGACCGGCTCGTGCCGGCCCACCGACTCGGCGATCTCGCCCAGCTCGGGGAAGGACTCCCGCGAGACCGGCTCGACGAACACGTCGAGGATCCCGCCGCAGGTGAGCCCGACGGCGAAGGCGTCGTCGTCGCTGACGCCGTAGCGCTCCAGCGTCGGGACGCCGGACTCGACGACGTCCTTCGCCTCCTCGTACACCGCGCCCTCGACGCAGCCGCCGGACACGCTGCCGACCGCCGTCCCGTCGGGTCCGACCAGCATCGCCGCCCCGGCCGGCCGCGGCGCGGACCGCCAGGTGGCCACCACCGTCCCCATGCCGACCGTCTCGCCGGCCTGCCACCAGCCGACCAGGTCGTCGAGCACCTCACGCACCGCACGCCTCCTTCTCAGGCACGGGAGATCACCCCGGACAGCTCCTCGAACGCGGCCAGGCTGTGCCCGGACACGAACGCGTCGACCGACGGCAGCGCCGCCTGCATCCCACCGGTCAGCGGCTCGTAGCCGGCCCGGCCCTTGTGCGGGTTCACCCAGACGACGGCGTGCGCGAGCCGGCGCAGCCGCGCCATCTGCTCGCGCAGCAGGTCGGGGCTGCCCCGCTCCCACCCGTCGCTGCACACCACGACGACGGCGCCGCGGGCGGTCCCGCGCTGCCCCCACCGGTCCAGGAAGGCCTTGAGCACCTCGCCCAGCCGGGTGCCGCCGGACCAGTCGGGGATGGCGCCGCCGCTGGCCGCCAGCGCCCGGTCGGGGTCGCGCAGCCGCATCTCGCGGGTCACCCGGGTCAGCCGGGTGCCGATGGTGAACACCTCGGTGGAGGCCGGCCGGGCGCGCACGACGGCGTGCGCGAAGCGCAGCAGCGCGTCGGCGTAGGGGCTCATCGAGCCGGACACGTCGACCAGCAGCACCACCCGCCGGGGGCGCGGCCGGGCCCGCCGGTGCAGCAGCCGGGTGACCTCGCCGCCGTCGCGCAGCGCCCGCCGCACCGTGCGCGCCGGGTGCACCGCACCGTGCGGCGCCGGCCGGCGGCGGCGGGCCGGGCGCATCGGCGCCGCGGGGCGGACCAGCGCGAACAGCCGCCGCAGGTGCTCCCGCTCGGCCGGCGTCAGGTCGGCGACGTCGCGGTGCCGCAGCACCTCCTCGGCCGAGGCGGCGACGGCGAGGTCCGCGGGCTCCTCGCCCTCCTCGCCGGACCCGCTGCCCTGCTCCAGCGGCGCGGTGACGGCGACCCGCGGCGGGGCGGTGGGGCCCGCGGCCGTCCCCCGCCGGGGCGCCTCGCCGCCGAAGTACGCGGCGAAGGCGGCGTCGTAGCGGTCGAGGTCGTCGGGGCCCGAGCACAGGGTCAGCCGACCGGCCCAGTAGACGGCGGTGGCGTCGAGGACGTCGAGCACCGCCACCGCCGACAGCATCGCCTCGACCCGGTCCGGGGAGGCGGCCACCCCGGCGGCGCGCAGCGTCCGGGCGAACCCCAGGACGGTCGCGACGACGTCCCGCTCAGCCACCGCCGAACAGCGCTCCGCGGGCCAGCGCGTGCACCCGGTCGGTGTCCTCGCGGTACTTGAGCACCGCGCCGAGGGTGCGCGCGGCGAGGTCGGGGTCGAGGTCGCGGGCGCCGAGGGCGTGCAGCGCGGTGGCCCAGTCCATCGCCTCGGCGACGCCCGGCGGCTTGAGCAGGTCCAGCGTCCGCAGCTTCCCGGTCGCCCGGGCCACCTCGCGGGCCAGCTGCTCGGTGACCTCGGGCAGCCGGGTGCGCAGGATGGCGACCTCGCGGTCGAAGTCGGGGTGCTGCAGCCAGTGGTAGAGGCAGCGGCGCTTGAGCGCGTCGTGCACCTCGCGGGTGCGGTTGGAGGTGAGCACCACCAGCGGCGGCACCTCCGCGCGCACGGTGCCGAGCTCGGGGATGGAGATGGTGAAGTCCGACAGGACCTCGAGCAGGAAGGCCTCGAACTCGTCGTCGGCGCGGTCGACCTCGTCGACCAGCAGCACGCTCGGGGAGTCCTCCAGCGCCTGCAGCAGCGGGCGGGCGAGCAGGAACCGGCGGTCGTAGAGCGAGGCCTCGAGGCTCTCGGTGTCGGCCGTGGCGTGCGCGGCCTCGGCGGCGCGCAGGTGCAGCAGCTGGCGGCCGAAGTCCCAGTCGTAGAGCGCCTGGCTGGCCTCCAGGCCCTCGTAGCACTGCAGGCGGTACAGCGGGCGGCCGGTGACCTCGGCCAGCGCCCGGGCCAGGGCGGTCTTGCCGACGCCGGCCTCGCCCTCGAGGAACAGCGGGCGGCGCATGACCAGCGCCAGGTAGGCGGCGGTGGCCAGGCCCTCGTCGGGGAGGTAGCCGGTGGAGCGGAGCGCCGCGGCCAGCTCGTCGGGGCCGCCGGGCAGGCCGTCGGTCCCGGGGAGCTCGGTCGTGGTCTCGGTCACGCTGCCGAGCATCCCACCTGCGCAGGCGCGCGACACGCCACGGTCCCGGTGCCCGCAACCGTGGCAGACGTCACGGTGGCCGGCCGGGAGTCATCGTCTCCGGCCGGCCACCGCCGTCTGGTGCGCCCGGTCAGGACCGGGCCGTGGTGCTGTTACCGGATCAACGGCCGATCTTGCCGTCGTTGTCGCGGTCCAGGGCGTCCTTGGCCTTCTGCACGAGGCTGCGGTCGTCCCCGGTGGTGCCGGTGGTCGTCCCGGTCGTGGTGCCGGCGACGCCCGCCGTGCCGCCCTCGACCTCGATCTCCTCGCGGCGCACCTGGTCGGAGACCGTCTCCTGCTCGGTCACCGTCTGGGTGTCGAGGCGGACGCGCTCGACCGGCGTGGCCTCCTTGGACACCACGGGGCGCTCGGCGTGCAGGACGACCTCGTGCTCCTCCTCGGAGATGGCCGGCCCGTCCATCGCGTTGCCGATGTTGGCGTCGGTGATGGGCTCGCGCTCGACCCGGACCTCCTCGTGGGAGACGGGGACGGTCTGGCTCACGTTCTCCGTGACGACGTACTTCCGCAGCCGCGCCCGGCCGGCCTCGACGCGCTGGGTGCCCACGTTGAGGTGCTCCTCGGAGCGGGTCATGGCGTTGTCGGTCGTCGGGCCCGAGGTGTCGTGGCCGACGGCGCCGCGGACGTCGTCGCGGACGCCGTCACGGTCCCGGTCGGTCGCCATCCCGGCGGTGCCGGTGCCGGCCGTCGTCAGGTCCTGCTGGGACCGGTCCTGGTCCAGCGAGTAGGTGCCGGCGGTGCCGACGTCCGTGGTGGTCTGCGTGGTGGTCTGCGTGCCCGAGCCGAAGCCGAGGCCGTAGTACCGGTACAGCTCCTGCTCCTCCTGCGGGGACAGGTGCCCGTCGGTGTCGATCTTCGGGGCGTCCTTGACCTGGGCCTTGCTCACGCGTACGCGCAGGCCCTCGTTGGTCAGGTCGGCGTCCCGCAGCGGGACGAAGGACTCCTTGGTGCCGAACAGCCCGGTGCGCACCGTGGCCCACTCCGGCTGACCGGTCTCGTCGTCGAGGTAGACCTCCGAGGCCGAGCCGATCTTCTCGCCGGCCTCGTCGTAGACGTCCTGGCCGATCACGCGGCTGATGGTGTCGGTGCCGATCATCGTCGCTCTCGCTCCCATCTGAGCTGTGGTGTGACGGTCGGGTTAATGGGTGACCGGGCTCGGCGGAGCGAAACGACGGAGATCGAATGCGACGCTTCGGTGGCTGAGCGTGTACCGCGCCGGTCGAGCCGGGCCCGGCGGCCGGGATCGCGTTTCCGCAGGTCCGGGGGGCGTTCGCGTATCCCCCGCTGTCGTCGACTCATCGCGACGTACCGTCACGTTCCGCAATCGGCCGGTTCCCCGGGCGTGTCGCGGCCTCCCTCACACGCGGTCCCCTCGGCGCGTCTGCCGGGCTCGCACGCGGTCATCGGCTCTCCTGGGAGGGTGCCGCCCCGTTCCCCCTACGACAACCTGGTGCACCCCCGCACGGTCAAGAAGCCGCCGCCGCAGGTGGCCGCCGAACGCGATCTGGTCGTCGAGGACCCCAGCTCGGGGTTCGTCGGCGCGGTCGTGCGCTGCGAGAAGGACGTCGTCCACCTCGAGGACCGGTTCGGGAAGGTCCGCGCCTACCCCCTCGGCCCGGGCTTCTGGGTCGACGGCCGCCCGGTGGTGCTGGTGCGCCCGACGCCGAAGGGCCCGGTGACGCCGACCCGCAGCGCCTCGGGCTCGACCTACGTGGCCGGCGCGCGCGCCCGCGTCGCCCGCGAGGGCCGCATCTACGTCGAGGGCAAGCACGACGCCGAGCTGGTCGAGAAGGTGTGGGGCCACGACCTGCGCATCGAGGGCGTCGTCGTGGAGCCGCTGCACGGCGTCGACGACCTGCCCGGCATCGTCCGCGAGTTCCGCCCCGGGCAGGGCCGGCGGCTCGGGGTGCTGGTCGACCACCTGGTGCGCGGGTCGAAGGAGTCGCGGATCGCCGAGCAGGTGACCGGGCAGCACGCGCTCGTCGTCGGCCACCCGTTCATCGACATCTGGCAGGCGGTGAAGCCCTCCGTCGTCGGCATCCGCGCCTGGCCGGAGGTGCCGAGGGGCGAGGACTGGAAGACCGGTGTGTGCCGCCGCCTGGGCTGGGAGGACGACACCGGCTACGTGTGGGCGCAGCGCATCCTGGCCCGCGTGCGGACCTGGACCGACCTCGAGCCCGCGCTCATCGGCCGGGTCGAGGAGCTCATCGACTTCGTCACGACGGACTGAGGCCCGAGACGATCACGGCGCCGTGACCGGGCCGGAGGGTCCTCCGGTGGTCACGGCGCCGTGATCGCGGTCAGGCGGGGCGGTCAGCCCGGGATGTAGTCGAACGTGTCCGGGTCGGGGCCGGTGCGCTCGCCGCGGTCCAGACCGGTGATGGTGGCCATCTGGCCCTCGTCGAGCTCGAAGTCGAACAGCGCGAAGTTCTCCTCGACCCGCGCGCGGGTCACCGACTTCGGGAAGACGACGTCGCCGCGCTGCACGTGCCACCGCAGCACGACCTGGGCCGGCGTGCGGTCCAGCTTCTCCGCGATCGCGACGATCGCCGGGTCGTCGAGGACCTTGCCCTGCGCGATCGGCGACCAGGCCTCGGTGACGATCTCGTGCTCGGCGTCGAAGGCGCGCACCTCGTCGTTGGCGAGGTAGGGGTGCACCTCGATCTGGTTGACCGCCGGGCGCACCTCGGTCTCGGAGAACAGCCGGCGCAGGTGGTGCGGGTTGAAGTTGGAGACGCCGATCGCGCGGCACCGGCCGCCGGCGTAGATCTCCTCCATGGCCTTCCACGTCTCGACGTAGTCGACGTCGATCGTGGGCAGCGGCCAGTGGATGAGGAACAGGTCGAGGTGGTCCAGGCCGAGGTCGGCCATCGTCTGGTCGAAGGCCCTCAGCGCGTCGTCGCGGCGGTGGTAGCCGTTGTTGAGCTTGCTGGTGACGAAGACCTCCGACCGGTCGATGCCGGACTCGCGGACCGCCTGGCCGACCTCCTTCTCGTTGCCGTACATCTCGGCGGTGTCGATGTGGCGGTAGCCGACCTCGAGCGCGGTGCGGGTCGCCTCCACGGTCTGGTCCGGCGGGATCTGGAACACGCCGAAGCCCAGCTGCGGGATCTCGACGCCGTTGTTCAGGCGGATGGTGGGCACGGTGGCCACGGGCTCTCCCTCTCGGTCGCGGACGGTGGGCGGCGCGCCACTCCACGGCGCACCCGGCCCCCGAGGAGCCCGCCTACCCGCCGACCGCGTCCCCAACCCGTGACGCCCGCCCCTCCGTCGGCTCCGCCACGGCCGCCGGACGGCGCAGCAGCGGCGCGCCGAGCAGCGCGAGCCCGGCCGCGCCGGCCGCGGCCAGCGCGGGGACGGCGAACGCCGCCCGGGCGCCCCACGCGTCCACCGCCGCCCCCGCCAGCGCCGACCCGGCGGTGACGCCCAGCGTCAGGCCGGTGTTGGTCCAGGCCAGCGCCTCGGTGAGGGCCGCCCGCGGCACCCGCGACTCGGCCAGCGACGTCCCGGACACCAGCACCGGCGCGACGGCGAGCCCGGCGAGGAACCCGGCGCCGACCAGCAGCGGCAGCGAGGTCACCGCCCACAGCCCCTGCGCGGCCAACCCGAAGAAGACCGCCGTCGCGAGGAACCGGGTCGCCAGCGTGCCGCGCAGCCGCGCCACGCCGTAGGCGAGCCCGGCGACCAGGCTGCCGCCGGCGTAGAGCGCGAGCGCCAGCCCGGCCAGCGCGGGCGCGCCCTGCTCCTCGGCGAAGCCCACGACGACGACGTCCATCGCGCCGAACACGGTGCCCACGCCCAGGTAGGTCGCGCAGACCAGCAGGACCGCCGCGTTGAGCGCGGCCGGCCGGCGGTGCCCGCCGCCGCCGTGGGTGGGCACCGCGACCGGCTCGGTGGCCCGCTGCCGGGCCAGCCACAGCCCGCCGACGGTGCCCAGCACGATGCCGGTGGTGAAGCCGGCGGCGGGAGCGACCATCGTGCCGAGCACGGTCACCAGCGGCGGGCCGACGACGAAGACGACCTCGTCGACGACGGACTCGAAGGCGAACGCGGTCTGCCGCCGCTCGGCGTCCTCGAGCGCGGCCGCCCACCGGGCGCGGACCAGCGCGCCGATGTTGGGCAGGCTCGCCCCGGTCAGGCCGGCGAGGGCGAACCACGCCCAGCGCGGCCCGTCGGCGACGACGACGCCGACGAACGCCAGCCCGGTGACGAGGTAGGCGGCCATCGCCGCCTGCAGGACCCGCCCCTGGCCGCGGCGGTCCATGGCGCGGGCCCACTGCGGGCCGCCGACCGAGGCCGCGAGGGCGAGGGTGCCGGAGACGGCGCCGGCCAGGCCGTAGCTGCCGGACTCGCCCTCGACCAGCAGCACCGCGCCCAGGCCGAGCATCGGCAGGGGGAGCCGGGCGACCCACCCGGCGAGGGAGAACCAGACGGCTCCGGGGACGGCGAACAGGCGGCCGTAGGGGCCGAACAGCGTGCGGGGTGACACGGGCTCTTCTCGCGCTTCCTGGCCACAGGCGAGTGCGGGACTGCCCGCCGGACTCTCGGGTGGCGTCCCGACCGTAACAACGGGCACCGACGTCGTCGTCCCGGTTTCCGCCCGCTCGCCCACCGGCAACCCGGCTGCAACCTCGGCATCCGCACCAGCGGCCCGCGTCCGCCGATCGGCTCCGCGGATGCGGCGGCCGGCCGGGCCCCGTCGCGGGACGGGGGACGGGATCGGCGTTCCGGATTACATTCGCGGCGTGAGTGCCACCCCGCTGCCCGACCCCTGGACCCGTCCGGCCGACGGCGTCCCGGGCAGTGCCGTCCCGGGCGGTGCCGTCCCGGGCAGTGGCGGGCTGGTCGACCGGCACGGCCGGGTCGCCACCGACCTGCGGGTCTCGCTCACCGACCGCTGCAACCTGCGCTGCTCCTACTGCATGCCGCCCGAGGGCCTGCAGTGGCTGCCCAAGGTCGAGCAGCTCACCGACGACGAGGTCGTCCGGCTGGTCCGCATCGGCGTCGAGCAGCTGGGCATCCGCGAGGTCCGCTTCACCGGCGGTGAGCCGCTGCTGCGGCCGGGCCTGGTCGGCATCGTCGAGGCGACGACGGCGCTGCGCCCGCGGCCGGAGGTCAGCCTCACCACCAACGCCATCGGGCTGGCCCGCGTCGCCCCCGCGCTGGCCGCGGCGGGGCTGGACCGGATCAACGTCAGCCTCGACACCCTCGACCGCGAGCGGTTCAAGGCCCTCACCCACCGCGACCGGCTCGACGACGTCCTGGCCGGGCTGCAGGCCGCCCAGGACGCCGGGCTGACCCCGGTGAAGGTCAACGCGGTCCTGCTGCGCGGCATCAACGAGGCCGACGCCGTCCCGCTGCTCGACTTCTGCCTCGAGCGCGGCTACCAGCTGCGGTTCATCGAGCAGATGCCGCTCGACGCGCACCACGCCTGGACCCGCGGCGAGATGGTCACGGCGGAGGACGTCCTGGAGCGGCTCTCGGCCGCGCACGACCTCGCGCCCGACACCGAGGAGCGCGGCTCCGCGCCGGCCGAGCGGTGGCTGGTCGACGGCGGCCCGGCCACCGTCGGCGTCATCGCCTCGGTCACCCGCTCGTTCTGCGGCACCTGCGACCGCACCCGGCTCACCGCCGACGGCCAGGTCCGCAACTGCCTGTTCGCCCGCGAGGAGTCCGACCTGCGGACGGCGATGCGCGAGGGCGCCACCGACGCCGAGCTCGCCGACCGCTGGCGGATCGCCACCCTGGCCAAGCTGCCCGGCCACGGCATCGACGACCCGAGCTTCCTGCAGCCGTCCCGGCCCATGTCGGCCATCGGCGGCTGAGGCATGGGCACCGTCACCGTCCGCTACTTCGCCGGCGCCCGCGCCGCGGCCGGCGTGGACACCGAGACCTGCGAGGCCGGCACGCTGCAGGAGCTGGTCGGCCGGATCGTGGACGCCCACGGCGAGCGCCTCGAACGGGTGCTCACCGCCTGCTCGTTCCTGGTCGACGGAACGCAGACCCGCGACCGCGCGTTGGAGCTGTCGACCGGGGCGGTCGTGGACGTGCTGCCCCCCTTCGCCGGAGGATGACCGCCCCCTCGTGAGCCAGCCTCACCATACGAGCCCTCCCCTGCCCTCCCCCGCCACCGAGGTCCTCCCGTGATCGAGTGGCTGCTGGTCCTGGTCGGCGTCCTGCTGGTGCTCGCCTGCGCCGCCTTCGTGGCCTTCGAGTTCGCCCTGGTGACCGTCGACCGGGCCACCGTCGAGCGCGAGACCGAGGCCGGCGTCCGCGGGTCGGCCGGCGTCCTCGCCGCGCTGCGGACGCTGTCGACCCAGCTGTCCGGCGCCCAGCTCGGCATCACGGTCACCAACCTGGCCATCGGCTTCGTCGCCGAGCCCTCCATCGCCGCGCTGCTGCGCGGGCCGCTGGAGTCGGCCGGCCTGTCCGGCGCCGCGGCCCGGTCGGTGTCGATCACCCTCGCCCTGGTCCTGGCCACCGTGCTGACCATGGTGTTCGGCGAGCTGGTGCCCAAGAACGTGGCGATCAGCGAGCCGCTGCGCACGGCCCGCGCCGTCGCCGGCTTCCAGCGGGGCTTCACCAGGGCGACGTCGCTGGTCATCCGGTTCCTCAACGGCTGGGCCAACGCGATGCTGCGCCGGCTGTTCGGCGTCGAGCCGCAGGAGGAGCTGGCCTCGGCCCGCTCGCCGGAGGAGCTCACCTCGCTGGTCCGCCGCTCGGGCCGGCAGGGCACCCTGCCCGCCGAGACCGCGGTGATGCTCGAGCGCGGGCTGGCCTTCGGTGAGCTGCGCGCCAGCGACGCGGCCACCCCGCGCACCCGCATGACGACCGTCCCCGCCGACGCCCCCGTGGCCGAGGTGCTCACCGCCGCGCGCGACTCGGGGCACTCCCGGTTCCCGGTCGTCGACGACGGCGGCGTCGACGACGTCGTCGGGATGGTCCACGTGAAACACGCCCTCGCCGTCGCCCGCGACCGGCGGGCCGCCACCCCGGTCTCGGCGGTCATGCTGCCGCCGCTGTTCGTCCCCACCTCCCGGCGGCTGGACGACCTGCTCGGTGACCTGCGCCGCGGCGGGCTGCAGATGGCCGTCGTCGTCGACGAGTACGGCGGCACCGACGGCGTCGTGACCATCGAGGACCTCGTGGAGGAGATCGTCGGCAACCTGACCGACGAGCACGACCAGGAGACCGGCGACGACGTCGTCGACCGCGGCGACGGCACCTGGTCGGTGTCCGGGCTGCTGCGGCCGGACGAGGTCGCCGCGGCCACCGGGCTGGCCGTGCCGGCCGACCGGCACTGGGAGACCCTCGGCGGCCTGGTCCTGCACGTGCTCGGCCGGATCCCCGAGGTCGGCGACCGGATCGAGGCGCGGCCCACCCTGCCGCCGGAGCTCGCCGCCGAGGCCGAGGGGCTGCCGGCCGGCGTGTGGGTGCAGGTCGAGCGGGTCGACGGCACCCGCGTCGAGCGGGCCGTCGTCGGCGGCCTGCCGGCCACCACCGGCGACGACGAGGAGGACGACCGTGGGTGACTGGGTCGGCGTGCTGGTCGCCGTCGTGCTGCTGCTCGCCAACGCGTTCTTCGTCGGCGCGGAGTTCGCCCTGATCTCCGCGCGCCGCTCCTCCATCGAGCCGCTGGCCGAGGCCGGCTCCCGCCGCGCCCGCACCACGCTGGCCGCGATGGAGCGGGTGTCGCTGATGATGGCCGGCGCGCAGCTGGGCATCACCGTCTGCTCGCTGGGGCTGGGCGCCATCGGCGAGCCCGCGGTGGCGCACCTGCTCGAGCCGGTGTTCGAGGCGCTGTCGGTGCCCGAGGCGCTGGTGCACCCGATCTCGTTCGTCATCGCGCTGACCGTCGTCGTCGCGCTGCACGTGGTGATCGGCGAGATGGTGCCGAAGAACCTGGCGCTGGCCGGCCCGGACCGGGCCGCGCTGGTCCTCGCCCCGCTGCTGTCCGGCGTGGTCACGGTGCTCAAGCCGCTGATCGTGGCGCTCAACGCGCTGGCCAACGGGGTGCTGCGGCTGCTGCGCGTGCAGCCCAAGGACGAGGTGACCAGCGCCTTCACCCGCGACCAGGTGGCCGGCCTGATCGACGAGTCCCGCGCCGGCGGCCTGCTCGACGAGCGCGGCCACGAGCTGCTCACCGGCGCGCTGCAGCTGGAGGAGCGCGACACCCGCTCGGTGCTCATCCCGCGGGCCGCGCTGACCGTGGTCGCGCCGGGCGACGACATCGCCGCCGTCGAGCGGGCCGCGGCCACCACCGGCTTCTCCCGCTTCCCGGTGGCCGACGGCGAGCAGCTTCTCGGCTACGTGCACGTCAAGGACGTGCTGGTCGCCGACGGCGCGCCGGAGCCGCGGGTCCGGGACATCACCCGGCCGCTGCCCCGCGTGGCCGCCGAGGACGACCTGCGCCGCACCCTGGGCGTCATGCAGGCCGACCGCGCCCAGTTCGCCGCGGTCACCGAGGGCGGCCGCGTGGTCGGTGTCGTGGCGCTCGAGGACATCCTGGAGGAGCTCGTGGGCGAGATCCGGGATGCTGCACACCGGGACTCCGCACACCGGAACGCCGAGAGGACGGGAGCGCGATGAGCTTCATCGAGAAGGCGAAGGCGAAGGCCGAGGAGCTGCTCGGGCGGGCCGAGGAGGTCTACGGCGAGTCGCACGGCGACGCCGCCGCGCAGGTGGCCGGCGAGGCCCACCGGCTGGAGGGCGAGGTCGAGCTGGAGGAGGAGCGCGCCGAGGAGGCCGCGCACGGGCACGGTCACGGGCACGCCCGCCCGACCGACGAGGACGGGCAGGCGCCGGTCCGCTAGCCCCCCAGGCGGAGGGCGACGAGGGCGACGTCGTCCTCGGGCCGGCCGTGCACGAGCCGCTCGATCACCTCGTCGCACAGCTCGTCGAGCGGCCGACCCGCCAGCTCGGTGACGGCCCCGGTCAGCCGGGCCAGCCCGGCGTCGAGGTCGAGGCCGCGCCGCTCGACCAGCCCGTCGGTGAACAGCAGCACCGTGGAGCCGGGCTCGAGGACCACGGCGCTCTCGGCGCGGACGCCGGCCGGGTCGACGCCGAGCAGCAGGTCGCCGGGGGGCGCGGGCAGCTCGACCGGCCGGCCCGCCGGGTCGAGGACCAGCGGTGGCAGGTGGCCGGCACTGGACCAGCACATCCGGGTGCGCCCGGCCGCGCCCTCCCCTGGTACCCGCTCGAAGCGGGCGACGGCCGCCGTGGCGTAGGTGTCCACGCCGAGGGTCGCCATCGCCTCGTCCAGCCCGCGCAGCACCTCGGCCGGGCCGGCGTCGCTGTAGGCGGCGATGCCGCGCAGCAGCGAGCGCAGCTGGCCCATCGCCGCCGCGGCGGCGGTGTCGTGCCCGACGACGTCGCCGATGACCAGCGTCGTCGCCCCGCCGGGCTGGGGGAAGGCGTCGTACCAGTCGCCGCCGACCCGCGCCGCCTCCGCCGCCGGGGTGTACCGCACCTCGACCGCGCCGAGCCCGGAGCCGCGGGGGTCGGTGAGCAGGCTCCGCTGCAGCGCCTCGGCGAGCTGGTGCTGGTGGGCGAACAGCCGGACGTTGTCCAGCGCCAGGCCCACCCGGCCGGCGACCTCGCGGGCGGTGAGCGGGTCCACCCGGGCGGCGCTGCGGCTCCCGGCGGCGAGGAAGGTCAGCGCGCCGATCACCCGCTCCCGGCCGGGCAGCGGGACGGCGAGCACCGCGGGCGCGCCCAGCTCGCGGTAGAGCCGGGCGGCCTCCGCGTCCTCGATCGCGGCGAGCACCGCGGCGCCGTCGGCGGCCACCGTCTCCCCCGCCAGCGCGCGGACCACCGGGGCGGCGGCCGGCATCCCGGGCAGCCGGACGGCGGCGTAGCGGGCCAGCAGCTCGCGGCGGGCCGGGTCGCCGTGCCAGGAGCTCAGGTCGCGCGGGCGGCCGTCGTCGTCGAGGACGGTGAGCAGGCAGGCCTCGCCGAGCTCGGGCACCACCAGCCGCGGGATCCGGCGGACCGCCTCGGCCAGCTCGAGCGTGCCGGTGAGCTCGGAGCCGACCCGGGCCAGCAGGGCCAGCCGGTCCTGCGCGCTCCGGCGGGCGGTGACCTCGGAGAAGTACAGGGCCAGGCCCGTCGGCAGCGGGACGGCGCGCACCTCGAACCAGCAGTCGAGCGGCTCGGGGTGGTAGGCCTCGATGCTCTGCGGGGTGCCGGTGGCCATCACCTCGCGGTAGACCCGGCCGAACGCGTCGTCCCGGCCGGCGGGGAACGACGTCCAGAAGCAGGTGCCGACGAGCTGCTCCCACGTCCGGCCGACCACGGCCTCGCCGGTGACGTTGACGTAGGCGACCCGCCAGTCGGCGTCGACGGCGATGTAGCCCAGGGGCATCGCCTCGAGGACGGGGTCGCGCTCCGGCGCGGGCACGGGAACCTCGCTGTCGTCCGGCCGCTGTGCGCGGGCACACCGGGGGGAGACCCACCCCACCCTTGGAGTGGGCACCGTTGTGCCACGCGCGCCCCGGCCGGTCAAGGAACCCGGCCGCACCGACACCCGGACGAGACCTGCCTCAGGGGCAGGCCACCCACTCCTCGTCGCCGTCGGTGAACACCTGGCGCTTCCAGATGGGCAGCCGCTTCTTCACCTCGTCGACGAGCTCGGCGCAGGCGGTGAAGGCCTCCCCGCGGTGGGCCGAGCTGACTGCGCAGGCCAGCGCGACGTCGCCGACGCCCAGCAGCCCGACCCGGTGGGAGACCGCGACCGCGCGGATCCCCGGGCGGGCGGCGAACTCCTCGGCCAGCTCGGTGATCACCGCCGCGGCGGTGGGGTGGCCGACGTACTCCAGCTCGGTCACCGACCGGCCGCCGTCGGTGTCCCGGACGACGCCGGAGAAGGAGACGACGGCGCCGGCACCCGCGTCGGCCACGGCCTGCTCGTGCTCGGCGACCGACAGCGGTTCGTCGACGACCCGGGCGATCACGGCGCCGAAGCTACCCCGCCCGGCGGCACGTCGAGGTCCACCGGGTCCGCGAGGCCCGTGCAGTCGACCTCGGTGACCGGGTGCGCGGCCAGGTAGCGGCGGGCGCCCTCGTCCCCGGTCGCCGTCGCGGCCACCCCGGCCCAGTGGTCGCGTCCGAGCAGCACCGGGTGGCCGCGGACCCCGTCGTAGGTGGCGACCGCCAGCGCGTCCGGGGCGGCGTGCCCGGCCACGGTGCGCAGCGCCTCCGGCGTCATCCCGGGCATGTCGACCAGCGTGACCAGCGCGGCGTCGACCCGTCCGGGCCACCCGCGCAGCCCGTCCAGGCCGGTGCGCAGGCTCGAGGCCATGCCGGTCTCCCAGTCGCGGTTGGCGAGGACGGTCGCGCCGCTGAGGTCGGCGGTCCGCCACACGTCGACCGCGCGGGCGCCCAGGACGACGAGCACCGGGTCGCACACCGCGCGCGCCGTCCGCACCGCCCGCTCGACCAGCAGGCTGCCGTCGTACTCGACCAGCGCCTTGGGCATGCCGTAGCGCCGCCCCCCGCCCGCGGCGAGGACCAGCCCGGCGACCGTCGTCATGACCCCAGCCTCCCCCGCGCGTGGTGCGGTCCGTCCACGGGGCGGGGCGATGAGTCCCGGCGTCGGGCACGGTCTCCCCCAGTGCGCCCCCGACGGGCGCTCCGACCGGACGAGAGGGAACGGGATGACCGCGGACACGGACGTGCAAGGGCTCCAGGGCTGGACGGCGGCCACGTACGACGGCCTCGCCGGGCTGCTGGCCGCCGACGCGGACGGCAGCTGGGACGCCCCGTCGCTGTGCGCCGGGTGGCGGGTCCGGCACGTGGTGGCGCACGTGACCATGCCGGCGCGGCTGTCGGCCGAGCAGTTCGGCGCCGAGATGGCGGCGGCGGGCGGCGACTTCACCGTGCTCTCCGACACCGTGGCGGCCCGCGACGCCTCGCTGCCGGCCGGGGAGCTCCTGGACGCCCTGCGGTCGCCGGTGCTGCACGCGTGGCAGCCGCCGGGCGGCGGCGCGGCCGGCGCCCTCGTCCACGCCGTCGTCCACTCCCTGGACGTGACCGTCGCCCTCGGCCGGCCGCCGGTCGCGCCGGCCGGGGCCGTCGCCGCCGTCCTCGACTCGCTCACCGCCGCGGACGGCGCGGTCTTCGGGATCGACCTGACCGGCGTCCGCCTCGAGGCCACCGACACGGCGTGGAGCCGGGGGGACGGCGCGGTCGTCCGCGCGGACACCGGCGCGCTGGTCGCGCTGCTGAGCGGACGCCGGCTCCCCGACGGCCGGGCGCTGCCCCGCCGCTGACCCGGCCGCCGGCGTCCTGGGGCCGCCCTCCCGGACCGACAGAAATGGCCATCTCTGCCGTCTCAGCGGGCGTAGACGGCGACCTCGGAGGCCTTGACCACCGCCCACACCGGCGAGCCCGGCGCCAGCCCGAGCTCGGCGAAGGCGGTCGCGGTGACGTCGGCGACCAGCGGCACCTCGCCGTCGAGCTCGCAGCGGACCGTGGCGCCGTGCGGCGTCGCCCCGGCCACCCGCGCGGGCCAGACGTTGCGCGGGCTGCCCTCGGGCCGGACCGGGTACAGCGCCACCGACTCCGGGCGGACGGCGACGAACACCGGACCCGCGGTCTCCTCGGCCACCGCCACCACGCCGCCGCCGTCGAGCCGCACCGCCGTCCCCTCCCCCGTGCCCGGCAGCAGGGACAGCCCGACCAGCCGCGCGACGTAGTCGGTGCGGGGGTGCCGGCTGACGTCGGCCGGCGTCCCGGCCTGCACCACCCGGCCGTCCTCCACCACGACGACCCGGTCGGCCAGCGCCATGGCGTCCACCGGGTCGTGCGTGACCAGCACGGTGCTGCCGCCGTAGTCGGCCAGGTGCCGGCGCAGCTCCGCGCGGACGGCGAGCCGGGTGCGGGCGTCCAGCGCCGACAGCGGCTCGTCGAGCAGCAGCAGCGCCGGGTCGCCGACCAGCGCGCGGGCCAGGGCCGCCCGCTGCGCCTGCCCGCCGGACAGCTGCGCCGGTCGCCGGTCGCCGAGGCCGGCCAGGCCCACCCGCTCGGTCCACGCGGCCGCGGCGCGGCGCGCCTGCGCCTTCGACGCCCCGCGGGTGCGCGGCCCGAACGCCACGTTGTCCAGCACGGACAGGTGCGGGAAGAGCAGGTGGTCCTGGAACACCATCCCGAGCGGGCGCCGGTGCGCGGGCAGCTGCACGCCGGCGTCGACGTCGTCCCACACGGTCCCGTCGACGACGACCCGCCCGCCGTCGGGCGGCAGCAGGCCGGCCAGCACCCGCAGGAGCGTGGACTTGCCCGCGCCGTTGGGCCCGAGGACGGCGAGCACCTCGCCGTCGGGCACGTCGAGGGCGACGTCGACGGTCACCGGGCCGCGGCGGACGCGGACCCGCGCCTCCAGGGTCACGGGGCCACCCCCGTGCGCCCCAGCCAGCGGTCGCGCAGGAGCAGCAGGGTGGCCACCGAGACGGCCAGCAGCACCAGCGACAGCACGATCGCCGCGTCCGGGTCGCGCTGCAGGGCGAGGTAGACCGCGAGCGGCATCGTCTGCGTCGTCCCGGGGAAGTTGCCGGCGAAGGTGATCGTGGCGCCGAACTCGCCCAGCGCCCGCGCCCAGCACAGCACCGCGCCGGCGGCGACGCCCGGCGCCACCAGCGGCAGGGTGACCCGGCGGAAGGTGGTCCAGCGGTCGGCGCCGAGGGTGGCCGCGGCGTCCTCGAACCGGGCGTCCGCGGCCCGCAGCGCCCCCTCGACGCTGACCACGAGGAACGGCATCGCCACGAACGTCTCGGCGATCACCACCGCCGCGGTGGTGAACGGGATCGTGATCCCGAACGCCTCGTCGAGCCAGCGCCCGACGATCCCCTGGCGGCCCAGCACGAGGAACAGCGCGACGCCGCCGACCACCGGCGGGAGCACCAGCGGCACGGTCACCAGGGCGCGCAGCACCGCCCGCCCGCGGGCGCGGGAGCGGGCCAGCACCCAGGCCAGCGGCACGCCGAGGACGACGGAGACCAGCGTGGCCAGCGTCGCGGACACCAGCGACAGCCGCAGCGCCTGCCCGACGCCCGGCTCGGCGAGCAGCGCGGGCACCTGCGGCCAGGGCGCGCGGACGAGCAGCCCGGCCAGGGGCAGGACGAGGAAGGCGACGGCGAGGGCGGCGGGGACCAGCAGGGGCGCCGGCGTGCGGGCCCGCCTCACGGCGCCCGGAAGCCCGCGTCCGCCAGCGCGCGCTGCCCCTCCCCGGACAGGACCAGGTCGACGAAGGCCCGCGCCGCCTCCGGGTTGGGGGCGCCCGTGAGCGTGCACAGCGGGTAGTCGTTGACCGCGTCCTCGGCCTCTGGGACGGAGACGCCCTCGACGGCGTCCCCGGCGGCGGCCACGTCGGTGGCGTACACCAGCGCGGCGTCGACCTCGCCGAGCTCCACCTTGGTCAGCGCGGCGCGGACGTCCTCCTCCTGGGTGTCCGGGCGCGGCGTCACGCCCGCGGCGGCGAAGACGTCCGCCGCGGCCGCGCCGCAGGGCACCTCCGGCGCGCAGACGGCGATCGTGAGGTCCTCGCGGGCGAAGTCGTCGAGGCCCGTGACCCCGGCCGGGTTCCCCGCGGGCACGGCGACCTGCAGGACGTTGGCGGTGAACACGGTCGGGTCGCCGTCGGCGAGGCCGGCGTCGGTCACCACCGACATCTGGGCGCCGTTGGCCGAGGCGAAGACGTCGGCCGGGGCGCCCTGGGTCAGCTGGGTGGCCAGCGCCGAGCTGCCGGCGAAGTTGAACTGCACGGCCAGCCCGGCGTTCTCCTCCTCCAGCCGCTGCCCGAGGTCGGTGAAGACGTCGGTCAGCGAGGCGGCGGCGAAGACGGTGAGCGTGCCGGTGGGGCCGCCGTCGTCCCCGGCCGGGCTGGCGCCGGCCCCTCCCCCGCACCCGGCGGCGCCGAGCGCCACCGCGGCCAGCACCGCACCGACCCGTCCCCGCATGCGCGGGACAGTAGCCCCTCCCGGTCCGCAGGTGCGGGACTCCTACGGGACGTCGACGCTCACCTGCGTCGCCTTGACCGTGGCGACGGCGCGGACGCCGACCTCGAGGCCCAGCTCGTCGGCCGCCTCGCGGGACATGAGCGAGACCAGTCGGAACGGCCCGGCCTGGATCTCCACCTGCGCCATGACCGTGTCGCGCAGGACCCGGGTGACGATGCCGGCGAGCCGGTTGCGCGCCGAGGACCCGCGGGTGGTGCCGGGCTCGGGCGCCTCGTGCAGCTCGGTGGCCAGGCGGGCGAGGTCGGCGCCGCCGACGTGCGCCGGGCCGCCGCCCTCGCGCGACGCCGGCAGCCGGCCGCTGTCGATCCACCGGCGCACCGTGTCGTCGCTGACCCCGAGCAGCGCCGCGGCCTCGGCGATCCGGTAGCTCGCGCTCACGCCGGGGACCCTACGTGCGCGCACGCCGCGCCCACGTGGGGACGCCGACACCCCGCCTCCGTTTGCCGATCACGGCGCCCGGGCAGCGGCAGCCGGTGTCACGCACCCCCAGCGACAACCCCGCCGGCGGCTCGGCCGCGGTCCGCACCCGCCGTCTGCGCGAGGTCTCCCGCGACGTCCTCGGCTTCGAGGAGTTCCGCCCCGGCCAGGAACGGGCCATGCAGGCCGTGCTGTCCGGGCGGGACACGCTGGCGGTGCTCCCGTCCGGCGCCGGGAAGAGCGCGGTCTACCAGGTCGCCGGGCAGCTGCTCGACGGCCCGGTCGTGATCGTCTCGCCGCTGATCGCCCTGCAGCGCGACCAGGTGGAGCGGCTGGAGGAGCTCGGCGACGACGCCGGCCGCGCCGCGCAGCTCAACTCCAGTCTGTCCGCCGGCGACCAGCGCGCCGCGCTCGAGGGCCTGGCCGACGGGACGGTCCGCTTCCTCCTCCTCGCCCCCGAGCAGCTGACCAAGCCCGAGGTGGTCGACGCGATCCGCGAGGCCGGGGTGGCGCTGTTCGTCGTCGACGAGGCGCACTGCGTGTCGGCCTGGGGCCACGACTTCCGGCCGGACTACCTGCGCCTGGGGCAGGTGGTCGAGCAGCTGGACCACCCGACGGTCCTCGCCCTGACCGCCACCGCGGCCCCGCCGGTGCGCGCCGAGATCGTCGAGCGGCTGGCGATGCGCGACCCCGAGGTCGTCGTCGCCGGGTTCGACCGGCCGGAGATCCGGCTCGAGGTCGACCACCACGCCGACGCCACCGCCAAGCGCACCGCCGTCGTCGACCGCACGGTCGCCGAGGTCGAGGCCGGCCGCGGGCCCGGCATCGTCTACAGCGCCACCCGCAAGGGCACCCTCGAGGTGGCAGAGGCGCTCACCGAGCGCGGGCTGCGGGCGCGGCCGTACCACGCGGGCCTGAGGAAGAGCGAGCGCGAGGACACCCAGCGCGCGTGGATGGAGGACGAGCTCGACGTCGTCGTCGCCACCACGGCGTTCGGGATGGGCATCGACAAGCCCGGCACCCGCTTCGTCGTCCACGCCGAGCCCGCCGACTCGATCGACAGCTACTACCAGGAGATCGGCCGGGCCGGCCGCGACGGCGACCCCGCGCTCGCGGTGCTGGTCTACCGGCAGGAGGACCTCGGCCTGCGCCGCTTCTTCGCCGCCGGCGCCCCCGCCGAGGAGGAGCTCCAGCAGGTCGCCGGGCTGGTCGCCGCCGCGCCCGCCGCCGGCGTCGAGGACGGCGTCGACGTGCGGAAGCTGCGCGAGGAGACCGGCCGCGGCGCCACCCCGCTGGCCCGCGACCTCAACCTGCTCGAGCAGGTGTCGGCGGTCGTCCTCGACGAGGAGGGCGCCGCGCACCCCGCCGAGGGCGCGCCGCCCCCCGGCGAGGCGGCCGCCGCCGCGCGCGAGCTCGCCGAGCACCACGAGCGGGTCGACCAGAGCCGCGTCGAGATGATGCGCGGCTACGCCGAGACCACCGGGTGCCGACGCCAGTACCTGCTCGGCTACTTCGGCGAGCAGCTCGAGGAGCCCTGCGGCAACTGCGACAACTGCTCGGCCGGCACCTCCCAGGAGCAGCCGGCCGGCGGCGACGCCGACACCCCGTTCCCCCCCGAGACCCCCGTGACGCACACCGAGTGGGGTCCCGGTGTGGTGATGCGGGTGGAGGACGACCGCGTCGTCGTCCTGTTCGAGGAGGTCGGCTACAAGACCCTGGCGCTCAAGGCCGTCGAGGAGAACGACCTCCTGCAGGTCCGCGGCGCCTGAGCGCCCGGCCTCGGGCATGCTGTGCCCTTCGTCACACCTGACCCGGAAGAGGTGGCCCGTGGCCTCGACAGACCGGTCGCCGCTCGGCGACGAGGCGTTCGACCAGCTGCTCGCGCACGCCCGCCTGGACCTCAGCACCGAGCGGCGGGCCGCAGCGGGCCCCGCCGTGACCATGGTCCACGGGCTGTACGACAGCCTCGACCAGGTCCCGGTCGGCGAGACGCCGCCGGCCTCGGCCTTCGACGCGCGGTGGGAGTGAGGTCGTGGAGCCCTCCGAGCTCAGCATCGCCGAGGCCGCCCGCCGGATCGAGCAGCGCACGCTGTCCCCGGTCGAGCTCGTGCAGTCCGTGCTCGACCGCATCGAGGCGGTCGAGGACCGGCTGAACGCCTTCGTCGTCGTCACCGCCGAGCAGGCGCTGGAGGCGGCACGGCAGGCAGAGCGGGAGATCGCCGGCGGCGACCACCGCGGGCCCTTGCACGGCATCCCGGTGGGGATCAAGGACCTCTACGACGTCGCGGGCCTGCCGACGACCTCCAGTTCCGCGGTCCGGTCCGAGCACGTCGCGACGGAGGACTCCGCCGTCGTCGCGCGGCTCCGTGACGCGGGCGCCGTCGTGGTGGGGAAGACGCACACCCACGAGTTCGCCTACGGCGTGTTGACGCCGACGACCCGCAACCCCTGGGACACCGGTCGCGTGCCGGGTGGCTCCAGCGGCGGGTCCGGCGCCGCCGTGGCCGCCGGGGAGTGCCTGGTGGGGATGGGTACGGACACCGGCGGCTCGATCCGCATCCCGGCGTCGGTGTGCGGCACCGTCGGCCTCAAGCCGACCTACGGCCGGGTGCCCCGCCACGGCATCACGTCCCTGTGCTGGTCGCTCGACCACGCCGGACCGCTCACCCGCACGGTGCGCGACGCGGCCCTGACGCTGCAGGCGATCGCCGGCTTCGACGCCCGCGATCCGGGCTCCGCCCGGGAGCCGGTCCCCGACTACACGGCGGACCTGGACGCCGGGGTCGGCGGCCTGACGCTCGGCGTCCCGGCCAACTACTTCTTCGACGACGTCGACCCGGAGGTGGAGGCGGCCGTCCGGGAGGCCATCGGCGTCCTCGAGGCCCGGGGTGCCCGGCTTCGGGAGGTGGAGATCCCCTACGCCGACCAGATGATGGCCGTCGAGTTCGGGGTCCTCGTGCCCGAGGCGAGCGCCTACCACCAGGAGATGCTGCGGGAGTCCGGGGACCTCTACACCGACGACGTCCGGGTCTTCCTCGAGGCCGGCGAGACGGTGCTCGCCACGCAGTACATCAAGGCGCTGCGCGTCCGCACGCTGGTGCAGCAGGCGTTCCGCCGCGCCTTCGAGGGCATCGACGCGCTCGTGTGCCCGACCCTGCCCGCCGCCGCGGCGGAGGTGGGGCAGCGGACGTTCACCTTCCCCGGCGGGAGGGAGAAGGCGGTGATCGACGCCTGGGTCGGCCACTCGGCGCCGGGCAACGTCACCGGCCTGCCGGCACTGTCGGTGCCGTGCGGGTTCACCTCGTCCGGGCTCCCGATCGGGCTGCAGCTCATCGGCCGGCCCTTCGACGAGGCGGGCGTGCTGCGCGTGGGCCAGACCTACGAGTCGGCGACGGACTGGGGCAGCCGCCGCCCGCCCCTCTAGCCGGGCGGGGACCCGGGGGCCGTCACCGCATCGGGGGCTCGCCCTGCGGGACCGCGGGGACGAGTCGATGATCAAGGCCAGTGCAGCGGGTGCGTCGCCCGGTGCGGGAGGAGAGCGCACGTGAAGGTCCTCGGCATCAACGCCATCTACCACGACCCGGCGGCGGCGCTCGTCGTCGACGGGAAGGTCGTGGCCGCGGCCGAGGAGGAACGCTTCAGCCGGCGCAAGCACGGCAAGCGCCCCCTGCCGTGGAGCGCCTGGGAGCTGCCCGAGCTGTCCGCCGCGTGGTGCCTGGAGCACGCCGGCATCCGCCCCGAGGAGCTCGACGCCGTCGCCTACTCCTTCGACCCGGCGCTCATGGGCACGCCGGAGGACTCGGGCCTGTTCGACGACGGCGACACCATGCGCAAGCGGTACGCCGAGATGGCGCCGGACTTCCTCGCGCACGCCCTCCCCGGCCTGGACCCCGCCAAGGTCCGCTTCGTCAAGCACCACGTCGCGCACGCGGCCTCCGCCGGCAAGGCCGCGCCGCAGCGCGACAACGCCGTCCTGGTGCTCGACGGCCGCGGCGAGGCGCACAGCCACCTCGCCGGCCGCTACGTCGACGGGCAGCTGGAGATCCTCGCCGGGCAGGCGCTGCCGCACTCGCTGGGCCTGATGTACGAGGAGCTCACCGACCACCTCGGCTTCCTGCGCAGCTCCGACGAGTTCAAGGTCATGGCGATGGCCTCCTACGGCAAGCCGCGCTTCCTCGGCGAGCTGTCCGAGCTCATCCGCGCCACCGGCGACGGCGGCTTCGTCACCGAGCGGATCGACTTCTCCGAGTTCGCGCCGCGCCTGGGCAAGGACGAGCAGTGGACCGAGGACCACGCCGACCTCGCCGCCAGCGTGCAGACGCGGCTGGAGGAGGTGCTGGTCGACCTCGCCCGCTGGGTTCACGAGCAGACCGGCGAGAAGACCCTGACGATGGCCGGCGGCACCGCGCTCAACTGCGTCGCCAACACCCGCATCCTCGCCGAGAGCCCGTTCGAGCGGGTCTGGGTGCAGCCGGCCGCCGGCGACGCCGGCACCGCCCTCGGCGCCGCCCTGCACGTCGCCGCCAAGCTGGGCGAGCGCACCGAGCCGATGCCGGGTGCGGCGCTGGGCCGCGGCTGGAGCGACGACGAGATCGAGCGCTGGCTGCAGACCGCCGCCATCGACTACGAGCGTCCCGACGACGTCGCCGAGGCCGTCGCCGAGGTGCTCGCCGACAACGGGATCGTGGCCTGGTTCCAGGGCCGCAGCGAGTACGGTCCGCGGGCGCTGGGCCACCGCTCCCTGCTCGCCCACCCCGGATACGAGGCCAACCTCGAGCGGATGAACGACGTCAAGGGGCGCGAGCAGTTCCGCCCCGTGGCGCCGATGGTGCTGTTGGAGAAGGCGCCGGAGATCTTCAGCCGCGGGCCGATCCCCTCGCCGTACATGCTGTTCGTGCACGACGTCGCCCCGGAGTGGAAGGACCGCATCCCCACGGTCACCCACGTCGACGGCACCGCGCGCATCCAGACGATCGACCCGGGGACCGAGCCGCTGGTGCACCGGATGATCTCGGCGTTCGAGCGGCGCACCGGGCTGCCGGTGGTGGTGAACACCAGCCTCAACACCGCCGGGCGCCCGATGGTCGACGACCCCCGCGACGCCCTGGAGTGCTTCGGCTCGGCCCCGGTCGACCTGCTGGCCATCGGCCCGTTCGTCGTCCGCCGGCCGAGGCGGACGCCGCGCCCCTGACCGCTCCCTCCCGCAGGGCCCCGCGCCGCCGGCGCGGGGCCCTGCGCGTTCCCCGCCCCCTCCACCGGGTGACCGGCGAACCGGATCGGCCGCGGCGTCCGAAGACCGGGTGCACCGCCCGCCGCGACGGTGACGATCCGGCAACGGCCCTCGCCCGGACGAGGGAGTGCCGTTACCGGCCGTCACCCCGGGGTAGGCGACACCCAGTGCCCGCCGGCAGGCGGCGACCCACCCACAGACGGAGGAACCAATGGCCACCACGGGGAACACCGGCGCCCGGCCGGCGATGGCCTGGCCCCAGACGCTCGCGCTCGCCTTCGGCGTCGTCTACCTGCTCGTCGGCATCGTCGGCTTCTTCATCACCGGCTTCGACGGCTTCGCCAGCAGCGGGCAGGACGAGATGCTCCTGTTCTTCATGATCAACCCGCTGCACAACGTCGTGCACGTCGTGATCGGCCTGGCCGGCATCCTGCTGTCGCGCACGCTGGCCGGCGCCCGCACCTACGGCTGGCTGCTCGCCGTCGGCTACGGCGCGGCCTTCGTCTACGGCCTGCTCGCGATCGGCGAGGACTGGGACTTCCTCAACATCAACGCCGCGGACAACGTCCTGCACGTCGCCACCGCCGTCGTCGGCCTGGTGATCGCCCTCGGCCCGGTCACCTCGGCCGTCCGCGCCTCGCGCGCCTGATCCGCGGCCCCCGGACGGGGGCCCACCGGGGGCCGGGCCCCGCCACGCGGCGGGGACCCGGCCCCCGCCGTCTCCGGGACCCGGACGGCGCGCGACCCCGGTGCGACGCCGGTCACGCGGCGGGCTACCTTCCGGGGCATGGACTTCGCCCTCTCCGCCCGAGCCGAGGACGTCTGCGGCCGGATGTGGGACTTCATGCGTGAGCAGGTCTTCCCCGCCGAGCCCGTGTACGAGGCGTGGCGCGCCGAGCGCGGCCACGACAACCACGAGCACCCGCCGGTGCTCGAGGAGCTGAAGAAGGAGGCCCGCGCCCGCGGCCTCTGGAACCTCTTCCACCACGAGCTCGGGGGGCTGACCAACCTCGAGTACGCGTCGGTCGCCGAGATCATGGGCTGGTCGCCCACGATCGCCCCCGAGGCCACCAACTGCGGCGCCCCGGACACCGGCAACATGGAGACGCTGATGATGTTCGGGACGCCCGAACAGAAGCAGCGCTGGCTCGAGCCGCTGCTCGAGGGCGAGATCCGCTCGGCGTTCGCGATGACCGAGCCCGACGTCGCCTCTTCCGACGCCCGCAACATCCAGACGTCGATCGTCCGCGACGGCGACGAGTACGTGATCAACGGCCGCAAGTGGTGGACCAGCGGCGCCGCCGACGAGCGCTGCCAGATCTTCATCCTCATGGGCAAGACCGACCCCGACGGCGCCCCGCACCGGCAGCAGTCGATGGTCCTGGTGCCGCGCGACACGCCGGGCCTGGAGATCATCCGGCACCTGCCGGTGTTCGGGTACCAGGACCAGCACGGCCACTCCGAGATGCGGCTGACCGACGTCCGGGTGCCGGTGGGCAACATCCTCGCCGGCGAGGGCGACGGCTTCATGATCGCCCAGGCGCGGCTGGGCCCCGGCCGCATCCACCACTGCATGCGCGCCCTCGGCATGGCCGAGCGGGCGCTGGCGCTCATGGTCGACCGCGCGCAGAAGCGGGTCGCCTTCGGCCGGCCGCTGGCCGAGCAGGGCACGATCCGCGAGACCATCGCCCGCTCGCGCATGGAGATCGACCAGGCCCGGCTGCTCGTGCTGCGCACCGCCGACCTCATCGACAAGTACGGCGCCAAGGGCGCCCGGACCGAGATCGCCGCCATCAAGGTGATCGCGCCGAACGTCGCCTGCGACGTCATCGACCGGGCCATCCAGGTGCACGGCGGCGCCGGCGTCAGCAACGACACCGTGCTCGCCCGCTTCTACGCCTCGGCCCGCACGCTGCGCATCGCCGACGGCCCGGACGCGGTGCACCTGCGCTCGGTGGCCAAGGAGGAGCTCGCCCGCGAGCGTCCGTACGTGGGCTGAGGACAGCGGAACGCCGAACGGGCCGGCACCCCTGCGGGGTGCCGGCCCGTCGCACGTCCTGGGCGGCTCAGGGGGACAGCGTCGTCCCGAAGCCCCCGGCGGCCAGCTTGGCGAGCAACTGGGTGCGGTCCAGGCCGACGCCGGACAGCGCGTCGGCGTCCCGGTCGGTGTCGATCTCGTCGGGCAACCGGCTCTCCACCGCGTCCGCGGTGTGGTGGTCGCCCTCGGTGCGCAGGATCTCGAGCAGGTGCCGTTTCTCCAGTTTCACGTGCGTCCTCCGTCCTGGGGCCCGCTGGGTCCCCCGGAGTGTGGTGCCGGTCACCCCGGCGCCGCAACGTCAGCGGACCGAGCGCGACCGCCGCAGGAGGAAGGCGCCGACGGCGAGGAGGACGACGCCCACGAACAGCTGGGAGACGCCGACGCCGCCCCGGTCGCTGGCGAACCAGGTGGGCGAGGACAGCAGCAGCACCACCCCGATGCCGAGGACGAGCAGCGCCACCAGCCGCTCGCGCCGCGCCGCCGTCCCGCCGTCCCCGGGCCGTGCCGGTCCGCCGCCCATGTCGCCTCCGTTCCCGCCGGTCCCGGACCGGCTCCCCACCCGAGCCAACCAGACGCCGCGGCACTGGACAGGCAAGCGTGCGCTTGCGTATCGTCCGGCCGTGGGCGACGTGTTCAGGGCCCTCGCCGATCCGACCCGGCGCGCACTGCTCGACGAGCTGCAGGACCGGGACGGCCAGACGCTGTTCGAGCTGTGCACCCGGCTGATCCAGCGGCACGGGGTGGGCTCGTCGCGCCAGGCCGTCTCCCAGCACCTCGAGGTCCTCGAGCAGGCGGGCCTGGTCCGGACCCGGCGGGAGGGTCGCTACAAGTTCCACCACCTGGACACCGCGCCGCTGCGCGCCATCGTCGAGAGGTGGCGGCTGGACACGGAGGAGGGCCCGTGCGGATCACCCTGACCAGCGTGCTGGTCGACGACCAGGAGAAGGCGCTGCGCTTCTACACCGAGGTGCTCGGCTTCGTGAAGAAGACCGAGGTCCCGCTCGGCGAGCACCGCTGGCTGACCGTCGTCTCGCCCGAGGCGCCGGACGGCGTCGAGCTGGTCCTCGAGCCCGACGCCCACCCCGCGGCGCGGCCGTGGAAGGAGGCGCTGGTGGCCGACGGGATCCCGTACAACTCCTTCACCGTCGCCGACGTGCACGCCGAGACCGCGCGGCTCAAGGCCCTGGGCGTGCGGTTCACCCAGGAGCCCCTGCAGATGGGGCCCGTGACCACCGCCGTCCTCGACGACACCTGCGGCAACCTCGTCCAGATCGCGAGCCCCACCGGGTGACGTGACGGCCGGGGCCCTCCGTTCAGCCGTTGCGGCTCGGCGGCTCACCGGCGGCGAGGGCCGCCTCGGCCTGGGCGGGGTCGTAGGCGCAGGCGTCCCCGACGTCGGTGGCCGGCGCGGCCGGCGGCGGCGCCGGGGTCAGGCTCCCGCCGGTGTCGCCGTCGGCGCCGGCCGCCGAGTCACCCGGCGCCGGCGGCGGGGCCGACGTCGTCGCGGGGTCGAGCGAGTCGCGCACGATCTGGCGCATCCGGTCGTAGTCCGGGTACGCGGGGTCGATCAGGCTGGTGTCGAAGACGACGCTGCGGATCTCGGCGTCCTTGACCAGGAACGCCAGGTCGACGAAGTCGTCGAGCGCCGACCGCGGGATGTCGGTGCTGACGATGTCCTGCGTCGTCGCGGCCAGCTCCTGGTACTGCTCGAGCAGGGTGATCGGGTCGGCCTCGTCGACGATCGCCTTGATGGTGCAGCGCTGCCGGTCCATGCGGTCGTAGTCGGTGAGCCCGTACCGGCCGCGGGCGAACTGCAGGGCGAGGTACCCGTCGAGGTGCTGGTTGCGCCCGGGCGCGATGTAGTCGTCGGGCAGCTCCTCACCGGTGATGCCGTTGATCGGCACGTAGTAGTTGACGTTGACCGTGATGCCGCCGAGCGCGTCGACCAGCCGGCTGAACCCGTCGAGGTTGACCAGCACGAAGTAGTCGATGTGGAGGCCGAGCGCCTCGCCGACGCCGAGCTTGAGGAAGTCCGCGCCGGGGTCGTCGGTGGGGCCGAGGGCGTCCGGGTGGTCGGCCGGCCCGTTGCGGTAGACGGAGTTGAGCAGGCTCTCGCTCTCGCTGCCCGACTCGAAGCCCTCGGGGTAGATCTCCGCCAGCGGGCTGTCGGCCGGGAAGGGCAGGTCCTCCAGGTTCCGCGGCAGGCTGAACAGCGTCGTCTCACCGGTCTCGGTCTCGACGCTGGCGACGATGACCGTGTCGGTGCGCACGCCCTCGCGGCCCTCGCCGCCGTCGCCGCCCAGGAGCAGGACGTTCACCCGGTCCTTGCTGCCGAACGGGTCGGGGGTGTCCTCGACGGTGGCCGACTCGCGGTCGTCGGCGAACAGGCCGTCGAGCAGGCCGCGCTGCGCCACCACGACCTCCCCGACCCGGTAGGCCGGGTAGGCGATCCCCGCGACCAGGAGGGCCACCAGGACGGCGCCGACGGCGTGCCGCGGGGCGGAGCTGTGCCGCGGCAGCAGCGACCGGTAGCCGGCGACGACGACGGCGACCCAGGCGAGCGCGAGCACGACCAGCGCGGCGACGATCCAGGTCAGCCACGTGGAGTCGACGGCCAGCCGCGCCGCGGTGCGCCGGCCGGCGGTGGCCAGCCAGACGCCGGCGCCGACGAGCAGCACGAACAGGACCAGGACGACCGCGCCGAGGCGGCGCCGTCCGGAGGCCAGGAACGCGGTCCCGGGGACGACGGCGTTGGCGGCGGTCAGGCCGAGCACCGCCGCGAGGGACCGCGACTCGCGCCGTTGCCGGCGGGCGCGCCCGGGGCGGGAGGCCTCCTCCCTCCCGGGCACCGGCGGGAGGGACGGCGCGTCGCCGATCGGGCGGGTGACGTCCTCGCTCACGGACGCACCCGGGGTGCACCCGGTCGGCTCGTCTCGCTCCCACGGGTCCTGGTCATCCGGCCATGATCCCACTCTCGGCTGGCGGTCACGGGCGTCTCCCTACCCCGGACCGACCCCGGGCACCCGAACGGGCGTGAGGTGCGTCTCCCCTGGTCACGCGGGGTGTCCGGACGGGCTCCGCCGGTCATCACCGGTGCCACCTAGGCTCGGGGACCGTGCGCCTCGCCACCTGGAACGTGAACTCCATCCGGACCCGGGTCGACCGGGTGACGGCCTGGCTGCAGCGCCGCGACGTCGACGTCCTGGCGCTGCAGGAGACCAAGTGCCGCGACGACCAGTTCCCCGAGGAGCGGTTCACCGAGCTCGGCTACGAGGTGGCGCACGTCGGCCACTCGCAGTGGAACGGCGTCGCCGTCGTCTCCCGGGTCGGGCTGGCCGACGTCGAGGTGGGCTTCCCCGGCATGCCGACGTGGGCGGCCAAGGAGGGTGCCGAGCCGGCCGCCGAGGCCCGCGCGCTGGGCGCCACCTGCGGCGGGGTGCGGGTGTGGAGCCTGTACGTGCCCAACGGCCGGCAGCTCGGCGACCCGCACTACGACTACAAGCTCGAGTGGCTGGCCGCGCTGCGCACCGCGGCCGGCGGCTGGCTGGCCGCCGACCCGGCCGCGCAGGTCGCGCTGGTCGGCGACTGGAACATCGCCCCCCAGGACGACGACGTGTGGGACATGAACGTCTTCGCGCACTCGACGCACGTCTCGGTGCCCGAGCGGGAGGCGTTCCGCGCCGTCGTCGACGCCGGGTACGCCGACGTCGTCCGGCCGCTGGCCCCCGGTCCCGGCGTCTACACGTACTGGGACTACACGCAGCTGCGCTTCCCCCGCCGCGAGGGCATGCGGATCGACTTCGTGCTCGGCACCCCGCCGCTGGCGGCCCGGGTGAGCGGGGCGCTCATCGACCGCGAGGAGCGCAAGGGCAAGGGCGCCAGCGACCACGCCCCCGTGGTGGTCGAGCTCGCCGACTGAGGCGGCCGCCGTCAGGTGGTCACGCCCGCCCCGGCGGGCGACGACGCGACCTCGGGCTCGCCGGACCGCGCCGCCCCAGCCCGCTCGGCGGGCCGGCGGCGGAGGCGCAGCGCCCGCGACAGGGCGGTCTGCTGCCCGAACGACGCGGTCAACCGGTCGAGGAAGATGGCCAGCAGGACCACGGCCAGGCCGCCCTCGAAGCCGCTGGCGACGTCGAGCTGGGTGACCGCCCGCACCACCACCGCGCCCAGACCGGCCGCGCCGAGCAGGCCGGCGGTGACCACCATGGACAGCGCCAGCATGATCACCTGGTTGACGCCGGCCATGATCGACGGCAGCGCCAGCGGCAGCTGCACCTCGCGCAGCACCTGCCCCGGGCGGGCGCCGAAGGCCTGCGCCGCCTCGACCACCTCGCGGTCGACCTGCCGGATGCCCAGCTCGGTCAGCCGCACGCCCGGCGGGATGGCGAACAGGATGGTCGCCACGACGCCCGGCACGACGCCCACGCCGAAGAAGAAGACGGCGGGGATCAGGTAGACGAACACCGGCAGCGTCTGCATGAAGTCCAGCACCGGCCGGACCGTCATGCTCACCGCCCGGGAGCGGGCCGCCAGGATCCCGAGCGGGATCCCGATCGCCGCGGCGATGACCGCGGCCACCAGCACCAGCGCGAGGGTCTGCATCGTCTCGACCCACAGCTCCAGCGACACCACCAGCAGGAACGCCAGCACGGTGTAGAGCGCCAGCCACGGGCCGCGCAGCAGCAGGGCGAGCACCGTGAAGACCACGATCCACACCACCGGCGGCGGGGAGACCAGCACGTCGGTGAGCCGGTCCACGAGGACCTGCATGACGTTCGAGATGGCGTCGAACAGCCACGGGACGGTCGCGAGCAGCCAGTCGATGAGGTCGGCGACCCACTGGCCGAGCGGGATGTGCGGGATCACGGGCGCCTCCCCCGGACCGGGACGGCCGACAGCGCGTCGAGCACCGCGGCCCGCGGGACGACGCCGAGCAGCCGCCCGGCGTCGTCGACGACGCCGAGCGGCACGGGGTGCTGCCCGACCAGGTGCACGAACTCGACGACCGGGCGGTCGGCGGCGATGGTCGCGTGGTCGGGGACCAGCTCGCGCGGGCTGAGCGCGGGCCGGCCCTCCTGCACCGCGCGGGCGAGCAGGTCGTCGCGGGCGACGCCGGTGATCCGCCCGCCGTCGTCGAGGACGTAGACGCCGGTGGCCTCCGCCGCGCCCAGCGCCTTGAGCACGTCGCCGGGTGCGTCGCCGAGCCGGGCGGTCAGCCGGGGCTCGCGGAGCAGATCGCCGGCGGTGAGCACCCGGGTCCGGTCGACGTCGGAGGTGAAGTCGGCGACGTAGTCGTCGGCGGGCGCCGAGATGATCTCCGGCCCGGTGCCGAGCTGGACCGTCCGCCCGTCCTTGAGCATGAGGATCCGGTCGCCGAGCCGCATGGCCTCGTTGAGGTCGTGGGTGATGAACACGATGGTCTTCGCCAGCTCCGCCTGCAGCCGCTCCAGCAGGTCCTGCATGTCGCGGCGGATCAGCGGGTCCAGCGCGGAGAACGGCTCGTCCATGAGCAGCACCTCCGAGTCGGCGGCCAGCGCGCGGGCCAGGCCCACGCGCTGGCGCATGCCGCCGGACAGCTCGGCCGGCCGGGCCTCGGCCCGCTCGAGCAGCCCCACCGTCCCCAGCGCCCAGTCCGCCCGCTCGCGCTGCTCGGCCGCGCTCGCGCCGCGGACCTTGAGCGCGTAGGCCGCGTTCTCCCGGACCGTGCGGTGCGGCATCAGTGCGAAGTGCTGGAAGACCATGCTCATCTTCTCGTTGCGCACCGCGCGCAGCTGCGCGTCGTCGAGCGCCCGCAGGTCCCGGCCCTCGACCTCCACGGTGCCGGCGCTGGGCTCGATCAGCCGGTTGAGCAGGCGGACCAGCGTGGACTTGCCCGACCCCGACAGCCCCATGACGACGAAGAGCTCACCGCGCCCGACGGCGAAGCTGACGTCGTGGACCGCGAGCGTCGCCCCGGTGCGCCGTTGGATCTCGTCGCGCCCGAGCCCCTCCCCGGCCAGCCGCAGGGCCTCCTGCTCGCGCGCCCCGAAGACCTTGGTCAGGCCCGAGACGCGCAGCACCGGCGCGGTCACGTCAGCCGATCCACTCGTCGATCTGGTCGCCGTGGGAGTCGACCCACTCGCGCGCCACCGTGGCCACGTCCTCGCCGTCGACGTCGACCTGCTTCTGCATCTCCTCCATCTCCTCGACGGAGATGCGGAAGTTCGTCAGCAGCTCGACGAAGCCCGGGGCCTGCTCCCGCAGCTCGTTGCTGGCGGCGATGTTGGCGCTGTAGGAGGGCATCGCGCAGGCGCCGTCGCCCTCGGTGAGGCAGCCTTCGGTGTAGGGCGTGGGCTCCTCGAGCTGGACCATGTCGTACTGCGCGAACACCGCGTGCGGGTGGTAGAGGTACAGCACGATCGGCTCCTCGCGGCTGTAGCTGTTCTCCAGCTGGGCGAGCTCGGCGGCCTCGCTGGAGACGACGTGCTCGAGCTCGATGCCGTAGCCCTGGAGCCGCTTGGCGTTCTGCTCGGTGGTGATGTAGCCGGGGTCGGCGTCGTAGAACTTGCCGCCGAGCTCCTCGGCGTAGTCGTTGAGCTGGGTGACGCTGGTCAGCCCCTCCAGCGGCCCGCCCGGCTCGACGGCGTAGGCCGGCACGAACCAGCCCTGCGCGGCGTCGCCGTAGGTCTCCGAGACGATCTCGACCCGGTCGGCGGCCGAGTCGGCCAGCTCCTGCTGGTTGGGCAGCGCCACCTCGGTGAGCAGGTCGATGTCGCCGCGCGCGGCGCCGGCCCAGGCGGCGGCGGGGTCGAGCTGGGTGGTGGCCAGCGAGGCGACGCCGAGGTCGGGGTTGTCGGCGGCGATCTCGCCCAGGATGCCGTTGGTCAGGCCGGCGGCGGTCCAGCTGAACTGGGCGGTCTGGACGGTGATGCCGTCGCCACCGCCACCGCCACCGCCACCGCTGGCGCCGGAGCCCGCCTCCTCGCTCGTGCACCCGGCGAGGGCTGCGGCCAGGAGGGCGGTGAGCGCCACGGCGGAGGCGCGGGGGCGGAGGGGAGTGTGCTGCATGGGGTCCTCTTCCTGGGGACGTGGGGCCTGACGGGCCGCAGCAGGTGGGGGCACAGTACGAGGCGCAGGCCCCCTGGAGGAGCCTGCGCCTCGTACCGCGATCGGTCGGGGGAGGGCGGCGGTCGGGGTCAGACGGCGGCGGGCCCGACCGGGGCGTCGCCCCGGAGGGTGATGCGGTGCATGACACGGCGCTGGTCGCCGTAGTCGCGGTTGGCGTAGTGCACCGTCGACCGGTTGTCCCACATCACGACGTCGCCGACCGACCAGCGGTGCCGCACGACGTGCTCCGGCTTGGTGATGTGCGCGTAGAACAGGTCGAGCAGGTACCGGCTCTCGGCGTCGGAGACGCCCTCGACGTGCGCGACGAAGCCGGGGTTGACGAACAGCCCCTTGCGGCCGGTCTCGGGGTGCACGCGCACGACCGGGTGCGAGACGGGGACGAGGGCGCGGTACTCCTCGCCCTCCCACGTGGTGCGCTCCTCGCGCTGGGCGACGTAGTAGCCGAACTCGCGGGTGCCGTCGTGCACCGCGACGAGCCGGTCGGCCAGGCGCTGCACCGGCTCGGACAGCGAGCGGTAGGCCAGCTCCAGGTCGGCCCACTGGGTGTCCCCGCCGGTGGGCGGGAGGACGACGGCCCGCAGGACCGAGCCCAGCGGCGGCCGCCGCACGAAGGTGACGTCGGTGTGCCAGACGTCGGCGAAGCCGCCGGTCGCGCTGTCGAGCGCGTAGATCTCCGGGTGCTCCTCGTCGACGCCCGGGACGACCGGGTGCGACTCGGTGACCTCGCCCAGGCGGCGGCCGAGGGCGATCTGGCCGTCGGGGTGCAGGTCGTGCTGGCCGGCGAAGAACAGCACCTTGTACTCGGCGAGCGCGGCCCGGATCGCCCGGACCTGCTCGTCGGTGGCGCGGGCGAGGTCGACGCCGTGGACCCGGGCGCCGATGGTCGGCTCCAGGCGCTCGAGGTCGAGGACGCCGCCGTCGAGGTCGGCGGGCGTGGTCGGGGCAGCGGCGAGCAGGGTCATGCCAGGTCTCCAGGGGTGGGTGCGGACGAGCGGACGGGGCCGGGGACGGGGCTCAGGCCCGACAGAGCGCGCTCGCGCACCGCAGCAGGTCGACGTGCCGGCGCGCCACGAGCGCAATCCGCACAATCCCGACCAACTGCATGGGGATTAACGTAGCCGGTGTCCCGCCTCCTGACGACGAGGGGTCCCGCCGTGTCCGTGCCCGGCTCGCTGTTCATCGACGGGACGTGGCAGGACGCCCGCTCCGGCCGCGTCCTGCGGGTCCTCGACCCGTTCGACGGGTCGGTCGTGGTCGCGCACGACGCCGCCACGCCCGGCGACGTCGACCGCGCGGTCGCGTCGGCGCGGGCGGCGTTCGAGTCCGGGAAGTGGTCCGGCCTGCCGGCGGCCGAGCGCGCGGCGCTGCTGCACCGCACCGCGGACCTGCTGGTCCGCGACCGCGAGCACGTCGCGCTGCTGGAGACGCGCGACACCGGCAAGACGCTGCGCGAGAGCCGGGCCGACGTCGACGACGTGGTCGCGGTGCTGCGCTACTACGCCGGGCTCGCGGTCGTCGACGTCGGCCGGTCCGTCGACGCCGTCCCCGGGGTCGACAGCCGGGTCGTCGCCGAGCCGGCCGGCGTGTGCGCGCTGGTCACGCCGTGGAACTACCCGCTGCTCGAGATCTCCTGGAAGCTCGCGCCGGCGCTCGCGGCCGGCTGCACGGCGGTGGTCAAGCCCAGCGAGCTCACCCCGCTGACCACCGCGCACCTGCTGTCGCTGCTGGCCGAGGCAGGCCTGCCCTCGGGGGTGACCAACCTGGTGCTCGGCGACGGGGAGGTCGGGGCGGCGCTGGTCGCGCACCCCGACGTCGACCTGGTCAGCTTCACCGGCGGCACCGCCACCGGCCGGGCCGTCCTGCGCGCCGCCGCGGACACCGTGAAGCGGGTGCACTGCGAGCTCGGCGGCAAGAACCCGAACGTCGTCTTCCCCGACGTCGACGTGGACGTCGCGGTCGACAACGCCCTGTACGCGGCCTTCCTGCACGCGGGGCAGGTCTGCTCGGCCGGGTCACGGCTGATCGTGCACGCCGACGTGCACGACGCCGTCGTGGCCGGCCTGGTCGCCGGCGCGGAGGCGATCCGGCTGGGGAACGGGCGGGACGAGCGCACCCAGTCCGGTCCGCTGGTCTCGGCGGCGCAGCGGGCGCGGACCGAGGAGATGGTCGCCGGGGCCCTGGCCGAGGGCGCGGTCCTGGCCGCCGGCGGACGCCGTCCCGACGACCCGGCGCTGCGGGACGGCTTCTTCTACCGGCCGACGGTGCTGACCGGGTGCCGGCGGGACATGGCCGTCGTCCGCGAGGAGGTCTTCGGGCCGGTCCTCACCGTGGAGACCTTCACCGACGAGCAGGAGGCGGTCGCGCTGGCGAACGACACCGCCTACGGCCTGGCCGGCGCGGTGTGGACCGGCGACGACGAGCGCGCCGAGCGGGTCGCCGCGGCCCTGCGCTGCGGCACGGTGTGGGTCAACGACTACCACCCGTACGTCCCCGGGGCGGAGTGGGGCGGGCGCGGGCAGTCCGGCGTCGGGCGGGAGCTCGGGCCCACCGGGCTGGCCGAGTACCGCGAGCTCAAGCACGTGTGGCGGCGGCGGTCGCCGGGCCGCAGCGGCTGGCTCGGCTGAGCCCCGCCCCGTCGCCCCGGGCGGGTCAGCGGGCGGGCACCAGCTCGGCGACCAGCGCGCGGACCCGCCGCTCGATCTCGTCGCGGATGGGCCGCACGGCCTCCACGCCCTTGCCGGCCGGGTCCTCGAGCTCCCAGTCGAGGTAGCGCTTGCCGGGGAAGACCGGGCAGGCGTCGCCGCAGCCCATGGTGATGACGACGTCGGAGGCCTCGACCGCCTCGGTCGTGAGCACCTTCGGCCGCTGGTCGGTGATGTCGATGCCGACCTCCGTCATCGCCTCCACGGCGGAGGGGTTGACCCGGTCGCCGGGCAGGGAGCCGGCCGAGCGGACCTCGACGGCGTCCCCGGCGAGGTGGCGCAGCCAGCCGGCGGCCATCTGGGAGCGGCCGGCGTTGTGCACGCAGACGAACAGGACGCTGGGCTTGTCGGACACGGTGGGATCTCCTCCAGGGGGACGAGCGGGCGCGGTCAACGCGCGGCGCCGGCAGGGTGCAGTTCGGCGAGCAGGGCACGCACGCGGGCGTCGATGTCGGCGCGGATGGCGCGGACCCCGCCCACGGACAGGCCGGCGGGGTCGCGGACCTGCCAGTCGAGGTAGCGCTTGCCGGGATGGACCGGGCAGGCGTCGCCGCAGCCCATGGTGACGACCACGTCGGCAGCGCGGACCACGTCGTCGGTGAGCGGCTTGGGGAACTCCGCCCCCAGGTCGATGCCGACCTCGGCCATGGCCTCGACGACCGCGTCGTCGATGCTCGCGGTCGGCAGGGAGCCCGCCGAGCGGACGTGCACCCGGTCGCCGCCGTGGTGGGCCGTGAGCGCGGCCGCCATCTGCGAGCGCCCGGCGTTGTGGACGCAGACGAAGAGGATCTCGCAGGTGTCGGTCTCGATGGCGCCCTCGGCCTGCGCGAGCGCGGTGAGGCGCTCGGTGGCGAAGCGTTCGGTCAGCACCGGCAGGTGGGTGGTGACCGTCGCGGTGCGCCTCAGGGCGGCGTAGGACTCGAACACGTAGCGGTCGATCGTCTCGCGGGCGAAGACCCCGGTGAAGCGGGTGGCCAGCTGGTCGGCCAGGCGGTGCAGCGTCGCCTCAGGGGCCAGCAGGCCGGGCAGCGACCCGTGGTCGTCGGTCATCGCGCACTCCTCACGGCAGCGGGGACGGTGGGGTCGCCCGGGAACCAGCGGCGGGCGGCCCACAGCGACACGTAGACGAGGGCCACGAGGACGGGGACCTCGATGAGCGGGCCGACCACGCCGGCCAGCGCCTGGCCGGAGGTGACGCCGAAGGTGCCGATCGCGACGGCGATGGCCAGCTCGAAGTTGTTGCCGGCCGCGGTGAAGGCCAGGGTCGCCGTCCTGGCGTAGCCGAGGCGCAGCCGCATGCCGAGCAGGAAGCTCCCGCCGAACACGAGGAGGAAGTAGGCGAGCAGCGGCAGCGCGATCCGGGCGACGTCCCAGGGCCGCGAGGTGACGGCGTCGCCCTGCAGCGCGAAGAGCACGACGATCGTGAACAGCAGCCCGTACAGCGCGACCGGCCCGATCCGCGGCAGGAACCGCTCCTCGTACCAGCCCCGGCCACGCGCCCGCTCCCCCAGCGTGCGGGTGAGGAAGCCGGCGGCGAGCGGGACGCCGAGGAACACGAGCACCGACACGACGATCGCCCCGACGCTGAACTCGGCCGACGTCGTCGGCAGGCCGAGCCACCCCGGCAGCACCTGCAGGTAGAACCAGCCCAGCGCGGCGAAGGCCAGGACCTGGAACACCGAGTTGACCGCGACCAGGACGGCGGCGGCCTCGCGGTCACCGCAGGACAGGTCGTTCCAGACCAGCACCATCGCGATGCACCGGGCCAGGCCCACGATCACCAGGCCAGTGCGGTACTCGGGGAGGTCGGGCAGCAGCGCCCAGGCCAGCACGAACATCAGCGCCGGGCCGACCAGCCAGTTGAGCACCAGGCTGGCGGCCAGCAGCCGGCGGTCGCCGGTGACGCGGTCCAGCTCGGAGTACCGGACCTTGGCCAGGACCGGGTACATCATCAGCAGCAGGCCGACCGCGATGGGCAGGCTGACGCCGCCCACCTCGACCGCCGACAGGACGTCGTCGAGGCCGGGCACCCAGCGGCCCAGCGCCAGGCCGAGCGCCATCGCGGCGGCGATCCACACCGGCAGGAAGCGGTCGAGGGTCGACAGGCGGGCGAGGACGGGCGCCTCCGGGCCGGTGCCCGCGCGGGGGCGCTCGGCGACGGCGTCGCTCACGCGGCCGCGGGCTTGACGGCCCGCACGATCGCGCCGTGCAGGCCGGGCGCGACCTCGTGCGTGAAGGTGACCGAGGCGTCGGCGAAGCCGGCCGCGGCGAGGCCCTCGAGGTACTCCGACCGGGACAGCGCGCCGGCGATGCAGCCGACGTAGGAGCCGCGCTCGGCGCGCTCGGCCGGGGTCACGGAGTCCTCGGCGACGACGTCGGAGATGCCGATGCGCCCGCCGGGGGCGAGCACGCGGAAGGTCTCGGCGAGCACCGCGGGCTTGTCGGTCGACAGGTTCACGACGCAGTTGGAGATGACGACGTCGACGCTCGCGTCCGCGAACGGGAGGTCCTCGATGGTGCCCTTGCGGAACTCCACGTTCGTCGCGCCGGCCTCCGCCGCGTTGGCGCGGGCGAGGTCGAGCATCTCGTCGGTCATGTCGACGCCGTACGCGAGACCCGTGGGGCCGACGCGGCGGGCCGAGAGCAGCACGTCGATGCCCCCGCCGGAGCCGAGGTCGAGCACCCGCTCCCCCTCGTGCAGGTCGGCGACGGCGACCGGGTTGCCGCAGCCGAGCGACGCCAGCACGGCCTCGTCGGGGAGCCCCTCGGTGGCCGCGGCGTCGTACAGGCCGGCGCCGAAGCGCCCGTCGTCCCCGGCCGCCGGGCCGCAGCAGCCGCCCCCGACCTCCTGCGCGGCCGCGGCGTAGCGCGCCCGGACCTGCTCCCGCAGGTCGACCTCGGTCCCGGTCATGGCTCCTCCACACATCGATGGACGTCGATGACAGGACGGTGCCACAGACATCGACGGTTGTCGATATCGACGTCCGTGGATGTCCGGTGCCACACTGGCGCCGTGACGACGTCGCTGCCGCTCGCCCCGGGGACCGACGCGTGCTGCGCGCCGCTGGTCCGCGCCCCCCTGAGCGCCACCGACGCCGCCACGCTGGCCGGGACGCTCAAGGCGATCGCCGACCCGGCGCGACTCCGGCTGCTGTCGCTGGTGGCCGCCCACGACGGCGGCGAGGCCTGCGTCTGCGACCTCGTCGAACCCCTCGGCCTGTCCCAGCCGACGGTGTCGCACCACCTCCGGGTCCTCGTCGACGCCGGCCTGCTCACCCGCGAGAAGCGCGGCGTGTGGGCCTACTACGCCCTCGTGCCCGGGGCCCTGGACTCCCTCGCCGCGGTCCTCACGACCACCGCGTCCTGAGTCCGCGACCCGGCACTCGTCGACGTCCGGGGATCCGGCGGGGAGCATCAGGTCATGGACGAGCAGTCCGTCCGGGCCGCGCTGGAGCACTACGTCCGGCACAGTGCTGCGGGCGACGAGGACCGCGCCAGCGAGATCCACCACGAGGACGCCGTTCTCGGGTTCCCGCAGTCCGGCGAGCGGTTCGAGGGCGTGGCGAACTTCCGGGAGTGGCGTCGGGACCACCCGGCACGGGTCGACCTGGAGATCGTCCGCGTGCGGGGGCGGGACGACTTCTGGGTGGTGGAGGTGCGCGCCCGGTAGACGGCCGGTCCGTGGATGTACGGACCAGCCGTCTACGAGTTCCGGGGAGACCGGGTGGCCCGCGAGACGATCTACATCGGCGAGACCTGGGAGGCGCCCGGGTGGCGGGCGCGCTGGCGGGCGGCGCCCTGACCCCGCAGTGTCCCGACTCACGGGCTGACCTGCGCATACGTCCCGCGGAGGGGCATCGGCGGGGGCGCCGCGGTGTTGTACCCGTCGATGACCGCGCCCGCCCTGCTCGGGGCCCCCTCCCCCACCCGCCTGTGGACGCCGAGGCGCGTCCTCGTGACCCGCTCGGCCGCCGAGCGCGCGCACGGGCAGCGCGTCCTGCGCCGCCTCGAGGCCGCCGGCGTCGACGCGATCGACCTGCTGCCCGGCGACCGGCTGCCCTCGCTGCGCGGTGACGACGACCGCGCCGCGTTCACGGCCGCCAAGGACACGATGGCGCTGGTGGTGCCGCCGCCGTCCAAGCGCCGGCTGCAGCCCGTCCCGCCCTCGGCGGACTTCCGGCTCGACCTGGCCGAGGGCTGCCCCGCGCACTGCCAGTACTGCTACCTCGCCGGCTCGCTGTCCGGCCCGCCGATCACCCGGGTGTGGGCGGACCTCGACGAGGTGCTCGAGGGCCTCGACGCCTACGTCGGCCGGGGTCACGTCACGTCCGGCACGGTCGAGCGCGGCGGCGAGGGGACGACGTTCGAGGCGTCCTGCTACACCGACCCGCTGGCGATCGAGCACCTCACCGGCGGCCTGGCGCGGATGGTCGAGCACTTCGGCACGCACGCGTGGCCGGGCCCCGTGCAGCTGCGCGCGACCACCAAGTTCGACGACGTCGCCGGCCTGCTGGGCCTGCCGCACGGCGGCCGCACCCGGCTCCGGTTCAGCCTCAACGCCGCCCCGGTGGCCCGCCGGTTCGAGGGCGCCACGGCGCGGGTCGAGGCGCGCATCGCCGCGCTGGCCGCCGTCGCCCGCGCCGGCTACCCGGTCGGCCTGACCATCGCGCCGATCATGCCGGTGGACGGCTGGCGCGAGGAGTACGGCGCCCTGCTCGACGCCGTCGCCGCGGCGCTGCCGGCGGACGCCGACCTCACCGTCGAGTGCATCACCCACCGGTTCACGCCGGGCAGCAAGGAGACGCTGCTCGACTGGTACCCGCGGACGAAGCTGGAGATGGACGAGTCGACGCGCACGCTCAAGCGCGGGAGGTTCGGCTCGGTCAAGCACGTCTACCCGAAGGAGACGATGGCGCAGCTGCGGCCCTGGTTCGAGGCCGCCGTCGCCGACCGGCTCCCGCAGGCCCGCTTCCTCTACTGGACCTGAGTCCGCCCGCGATCATGGCGCCGGGACCGTGCCGGACGGGCCGGCGGCGGTCACGGCGCCATGATCGTCGGGATCAGGCGGCCGGGATCAGGCGGCCGGGATGAGGCCGTTCGGGTCGAGCACGTACTTCCGCGCCGCGCCCTGGTCGAACTCCTGGTAGCCGCGCGGGGCCTCCTCGAGCGGGATGACCGTCGCGTTGACCGCCTTCGCGATCTGCACCTTGTCGTGCAGGATCGCCATCATCAGCTGACGGTGGTAGCGCATGACCGGGCACTGGCCGGTGGTGAACGCGTGCGACTTCGCCCAGCCCAGGCCCAGCCGGATCGACAGCGAGCCGGTCTTGGCCGCCTCGTCCACCGCGCCCGGGTCGCCGGTCACGTACAGGCCCGGGATGCCCAGCGCGCCACCGGCCCGGGTGATGTCCATCAGCGAGTTGAGGACCGTGGCCGGCGCCTCGTGCGAGGCGTCCGCGCCGTGCCCACGCGCCTCGAAGCCGACGGCGTCGACGCCGCAGTCGACCTCGGGCGTGCCGAGGATCTGCTCGATCTGGTCCTTCGGGTCGCCCTGGGAGACGTCGACGGTCTCGCAGCCGAAGCTGCGGGCCTGGGCCAGCCGGTCGGCGTTGAGGTCGCCGACGATGACGACGGCGGCACCGAGCAGCTGGGCGGAGGCGGCCGCCGCGAGCCCCACCGGGCCGGCGCCCGCGATGTAGACCGTCGAGCCGGTGCCGACGCCGGCGGTGACGCAGCCGTGGTAGCCGGTCGGGAAGATGTCCGACAGCATCGTCAGGTCGCGGATCTTCTCCAGCGCCTGGTCCCGGTCGGGGAACTTCAGGCAGTTCCAGTCCGCGTAGGGGACCATCACGTACTCGGCCTGCCCGCCGGTCCAGCCGCCCATGTCCACGTAGCCGTAGGCCGAGCCGGGGCGGTCGGGGTTGACGTTCAGGCAGATCCCGGTCTTGCCCTCCTTGCAGTTGCGACAGCGGCCGCAGGCGATGTTGAAGGGCACGCTGACGATGTCGCCGATCTCGAGGAACTCGACGTCGGGCCCCTTCTCGACGATCTCGCCGGTGATCTCGTGGCCGAGTACGAGCCGCTCGGGCGCCGTCGTCCGGCCGCGGACCATGTGCTGGTCACTGCCGCAGATGTTGGTGGCGACCGTCCGCAGGATGACGCCGTGCGGCGTCTTGCGGCCGACGTTGGCCGGGTTGACCCCGGGCCCCTCCTTGAGCTCGAGCCCCGGGTAGTCCAGGTCCGCGACCTCGACCTTGCCCGGACCCATGTACATGACCGCCTTGTTCGCCACGGACGTGCCTCCTCTCGGCAGCCCGGCACGGCACTGTGCCGGGCACCGTCTCCGTTCGCCGCGCCGGCCGGCGCGGCCCTGGTGCCGCACCCCGCGACAGGACGGGACTCCTGGTCCCGGGGTCCGGCGGGGACCGAGTGTGGCCCGGGTCACGAGACGGTCTCGACGGCGACACCGACCCCTTCCGGACGCACGGCACGTTGCGACGTACCGTCGCCGGTCGTGCTCGTACTGCTCCCGCCCTCGGAGACCAAGTCCCCGGACGGCGACGGCGCCCCGCTCGACCTCGCCGCCCTCGCCACGCCGGAGCTCACCCCGCTGCGCGCGCGGCTGGTGGAGTCGCTGGTCCGGCTGGCCGCCGACCCGCCCGCCGCCCGCGCGGCGCTCGGGCTGTCCCCCGGCCAGGACGCGGAGCTCGTCCGCAACGCCGCGCTGTGCACCAGCCCCACCAAGCCGGCCCTCGAGCGCTACACGGGCGTCCTCTACGACGCTCTCGCCGTCCGCACGCTGACGCGCGCACAGCGGGCCCGGGCCGACCGCCGGCTCGCCGTCGGCTCGGCGCTGTTCGGCCTGGTCCGCGCCACCGACGCCATCCCGGCCTACCGGCTGTCGGCCGGCTCCGCGCTCCCCGGACTGCCCACCCTGCGCACGCTGTGGCGCCCGGTCCTCGGCCCGGTGCTCGCGGACTCCGGCGAGCTCGTCGTCGACCTGCGCAGCGGGGCCTACCAGGCGCTGGCCCCCGTCCCGGGCGCGGTCACCGTCGACGTCCTGAGCGAGCGCGCCGACGGCAGCCGCGCCGTGGTCAGCCACGCCAACAAGGCCCACAAGGGCCGGGTGGCCCGCCTGCTGGCCACGACGACGGCCGAGCCGGACGACGCCGGCCGGGTGCGCACGCTGCTGCGGCGGGCCGGGTTGCACGTGGAACACGACGGCGCCGACGCGCTCACCCTGGTGCTGCCCGCGGCGGCGTGAGCGGCGCGTCGTTACGGCGTGTGACGGTCGAGGTTTTCTCCCGTGATCTCTGTTGGCGGTCCTGACCGTCGCTTACGATGTACACGGCGCCCGGACCCAGCCTCGGCCGGACCGCCGGTGTCCGAGGAGTCGGCCGTGAGCCGCGCGAAGGGTTTCGGTGGACCACACGTCTGGGCTCCCCGGGGAGCCGCCGGTCCCGGGTCCGCGCGACGCCGCCGAGCTGCTCAAGGCCGACCGGCCCCGCACCGAGGCCGCGTACCGGCTGCGGCTGCGTGACGCCAGCGTCGTCCTCGACCGCCTCGCCGAGCTCGCCGCCCGGCTGGTCGGCGCCCCGGTCGCCCAGCTGTCCCTGCTCGACGACGTCCAGGTGGTCGTCAGCGGCGCCGGGCTGCCGCCGGGCACGGTCGGCAGCGAGGTCCCGATCGAGACGACCGCCTGCTCCGTCGCCGCCGCCGAGCGGGCGCCGCTCGTCGTGCCCGACGCCCACGCCGAGCCCCGCGCGGCCGAGCTGCCGCAGGTGGCCGCCGGCGCCGTGGGCGCCTACCTCGGCGTCCCGCTGATCGACTCCGCCGGCCACACGGTCGGCGTCCTGTGCGTCGTCGCCCCGGCCCCGCGGTCGTGGTCGGACACCGACGTCTCCACCCTGCGCCAGCTCGCCGCGGCCGCCGTCACCGAGCTCGAGCTCGCCGCGCTGCGCACCGAGTACGAGGGCGACCGGCTGCGCTGGGGCCTGGCCATCGACGCCGCCGGGATCGGCACGTTCGACTGGGACCTGCGCACCGGCGAGCTGACCTGGGACGCGCGGCTGGTCGAGATGTTCGGGTACGCGCCCGAGGAGTTCGGCGGCAGCATCGAGGACTTCAACGCGCGGGTCCACCCCGACGACCTGCCGCGGGTCACCGACGCGCTGCAGGCCAGCATCGACAGCCGCGGCGACTACGAGGCCGAATACCGCGTGGTCTGGCCGGGCGGGGAGACCCGCTGGGTGCAGGCCCGCGGCCGCACGCTGGCCGACGAGCGCGGCGCGGCGGCCCGCGTGCTCGGCGCCGCCTACGACACGACCGCCGAGCGGGCCGCCGGCGTGCGGGTCACCCGGGTGCTCGAGGCGATGCCGGCCGGCTTCTACTCCCTCGACCGCGAGTGGCGGTTCACGCACGTCAACGCCGAGGCCGAGCGGCTGCTGGGCCGCAGCCGCGAGGAGCTGATCGGCCAGGAGCTCTGGACGGCGTTCCCCGCCGCGGTCGCGAGCGCCTTCGAGGAGAACTACCGCGCCGCCGTCCGCACCGGGACGCCGGTGCAGTTCGACGCGCACTACCCCGCGCCGCTCAACGGCTGGTACGAGCTGCGCGCCTGGCCCAGCCCCGAGGGGTTGTCGGTCTACTTCCTCGAGGTCACCGAGCGCCGCCGCGTGCAGGACCGCGCCGAGCGCGCCGCCCAGCGGCTCGCCCTGCTCGCCCAGGTCAGCGCCGAGCTCGCCGGCGCGCTGGACCCGCAGACGGCGACCGGGCATCTGCCGCGGCTGGTCGTCCCGGCGCTGGCCGACTGGTGCATCGTCACCGTCGTCGATCCCGACGGCCGCCCGCGCGACGTCGGGCACTGGCACGCCGTCCCCTCGCAGCGCGCCCTGGTGGAGCGCTACGCCGCGGTCCGGCTCGACGCGATGCCGGCCACCGCGCCGCTCATGCGCGCCCTGCTCACCGGCGAGCCGGTGATGGAGCGCGGCGACGCCGTGCGCGACCTGCTGGCCGAGGGCGAGGCCCGGGACCTGCTAGTCGCGCTGGCCCCCGAGTCGGCGATCTCGATCCCGCTGCGCGGCCGCGACCGCACCCTCGGCGTCATGACGCTGTACTGGCGGGCGGGCTGGACGCCGCGCGAGGAGGACCTGGCCACCGCCCAGGACGTCGCCGACCGGGCCGGCCTGGCGCTGGACAACGCCCGCCTCTACGGCCAGCAGCGGGCGCTCGCCGAGGGCCTGCAGCGCAGCCTGCTCACCGAGCCGCCCGAGCCCGACCACGCCCAGATCGCCGTCCGCTACCTCCCGGCCGCCGAGGCCGCGCGGGTCGGCGGGGACTGGTACGACGCGTTCCTGCAGCCGGGCGGGTCGACGATGCTGGTCATCGGGGACGTCGTCGGCCACGACACCGAGGCCGCCGCCGCGATGGGGCAACTGCGGGCCCTGCTGCGCGGCATCGCCACCTACAGCGACGCCGGCCCCGGCGAGGTGCTGCGCGGCCTGGACGCCTCGATGGCCGTGCTGCAGACCCGGGTCCTCGCCACCGCCACCGTGGCCCGCTTCGAGCAGACCGACGACGAGCGCGAGCGCGGCGTCACCCGGATGCGCTGGGCCAACGCCGGGCACCTGCCGCCGCTGGTCATCAACCCCGACGGCAGCGTGGCCGAGCTGGCCACCTGGCGCGGCGACCTGCTGCTCGGCGTCGACCCGGACGCCCGCCGCGAGGAGTCGGTGGTCACCCTCGACCGCGGCGCCACCGTGCTGCTGTTCACCGACGGCCTCATCGAGCGCCGCGACGCCGACCTCGACGCCGGCATGGCCCGGCTGCGCGAGGCGCTGCGCGAGCTCGCCGGCCGGCGGCTGGACGACCTGCTCGACGAGGTGCTGTACCGGCTGGTGGACGGCCGCCCGGAGGACGACGTCGCGCTCGTCGCGGTCCGGCTGCACCCGCAGGACCGCCCGCGCCCGCCCGACGCCGGCCCCAACCGGGTGCCCGACGTCGTCCCCGAGGACCCGGCGAGCCCCTCCTACCGCTGACCCCTCGCCGGATCCGGTCAGGAATCGAGAAGCCCCCCGCACGCGCCCCTCCCTAGCGTCTGCGGCACAGAGAGACCGCCGACCGACGGGGAGCTGAGATGCCCACGAGGGACGCCGAGCAGGAGACCACCGGCTTCACCGCCGAGGAGCGCGCCGCGATGAAGGAGCGCGCCGCCGAGCTGCGCGCCGAGGGGAGGAGGGGCGCGAAGCGGGCCGACGGCCTGCAGGCGGTCCTGGACCGGATCGCGGAGATGGCGCCGGAGGACCGGGCGCTCGCCGAGCGGGTGCACGTGGTGGTCACCACGACCGCCCCCGGGCTGGCCCCGAAGACCTGGTACGGCATGCCCGCCTACGCGAACGCGGACGGCAAGGTCGTCGTCTTCTTCCAGGACGCCGGCAAGTTCGGCTCCCGCTACGCGACCCTCGGCTTCAACGACCCCGCGCGGCTCGACGACGGCGACCTCTGGCCGGTGTCGTTCGCGCTGACCGGCTGGAGCCCCGCGGTGGAGGAGCGGGTGACCGCGCTGGTGCGCACCGCCACCTCCTGACCGGGGCGGTCAGTCCCGCTGCTTGTCCCGGCGGACGGTCACCTTGCGGCCCTTGACCGTGCTGGCCCGCAGCGCGGTGATGACCTCCTCGGCGGCGGCCGCGGGGACCTCGACCAGGCTGAACCGCTCGGCGATCTCGATCGCGCCGACGTCGCGGCCGCGCAGCCCGGTCTCCCCCGCGATCGCGCCGACCAGGTCGCCCGGGCGGACGCCGGCGCTGCGGCCGGCGCCGATGAACACCCGCTCGGTGTCCCCGCCGCCGGAGCGGGACCGGGGCGGGCGGCCCTGGCCGCGGTCGCCGCGGTCGCCGTCCCGCCGGGCCGGCCGCTCCGGGCGCAGGGTGACCTCGGGGATCTCCTCGTCGTCGTCCGGGCCGGTGGTGGCCTCGTGGGCGAGCTTGACCGCCGCCAGGGCCACCTCCATGACGTCGAACTCGTCGGTGAGCGTCTCGACGACGGCGCGGAACCGCTCGAGGTCGTCGCCGAGCAGGCTCTCCCGCAGCGCGGCGCGGGTCAGCTCCAGCCGGCGGGCCCGCAGGTCGGCGACCGTGGGCACGCGTTCGACGTGGATCGGCGCGCCGGTGACCCGCTCGATCGTCTTGAGCATCCGGTGCGCCCGCGGCTCGACCAGCGTGATCGCCACGCCCTCGCGCCCGGCCCGGCCGACCCGGCCGATGCGGTGCACGTAGGTCTCCGCCGCGGCCGGGACGTCGTAGTTGACGACGTGGGTGAGCTGCTCGACGTCCAGCCCGCGGGCGGCGACGTCGGTGGCCACCAGCAGCTCCGCGGTGCCCGACCGCAGTCGGCCCATCACCCGGTCCCGCTGCTCCTGGCTCATCCCGCCGTGCAGCGCCTCGGCGCGGTAGCCGCGGCCGTTGAGCGTCTCGGTGAGGTCGTCGACCTCGTCGCGGGTGCGGCAGAAGACGATGGCCGCGGTCGGGCTCTCGACGTCGAGGACCCGCCCCAGCGCCGCCGGCTTGGCCGCCCGGGCGACGACGAACGCCGTCTGGCGCACCCGCGGCGCCTCGCCCTCCACCGGCACCTCGCGGGCGACCTGGATGCGCAGCGGGTCGCGCAGGTGGCGGCGGGCCATGCTGTCCAGCCGGCGCGGCATGGTGGCGCTGAACAGCACCGTCTGCCGCTCCTCGGGCACCTCCTCCAGCAGCGCCTCGAGGTCCTCGGCGAAGCCCATGTCGAGCATCTCGTCGGCCTCGTCGAGCACCACGGTGGCCACGCCGCCCAGGTGCAGGCTGCCCCGCTGCAGCAGGTCCAGCGCCCGGCCGGGGGTGGCGACGACGACGTCCACGCCGGCCTCCAGCGCCCGCAGCTGCCGCGGGATCGGCTGGCCGCCGTAGACCGGCACCACCCGGGCGCCGAGGTCGCGGCCGTAGCGGTGCAGCGCCTCCGACACCTGGATGGCCAGCTCGCGGGTCGGCACGAGGACCAGGGCCAGCGGGTCGCCGCCGGGGCGGTCGTCGGGCAGCCGCTGCAGCACCGGCAGCGCGTAGGCGGCGGTCTTGCCGGTGCCGGTGGCGGCCTGGCCGAGCAGGTCGCGGCCGGCGACCATCGGCGGCACCGCCTCGCGCTGGATCGGGGTGGGCTCCTCGTAGCCGAGCCGCGTCAGCGCCGCCAGGAGCTCCGGCCGCAGGCCGAGGTCGGCGAAGGTCCCGCCGTCGGGGGCAACCGTCTCGTCGGCCTGCTGCAGGGTGTCCTCGCCGTCCACGCGCCCAGTGTCCGGCACGGCAGCCCGCCCCCGGCACGGCACCCCGGCATGGCACCCTCCCCCGGTGACCCCCGCACCCGCCACCGACGACCTCTGCCTGCGCCCGGCCACCGAGCTGGCCGCGCTCGTGCGCGCGCGGGAGGTCTCGGCCCGCGAGCTGCTGGAGGCGCACCTGGCGCGGATCGAGCGGATCGACCCGCAGGTCAACGCGATCGTCACCCTGGACGCCGAGGGCGCCCGGGCCGCGGCCGACGCCGCCGACGCCGCGCTGGCCGCCGGGGAGGAGGTCGGCCCGCTGCACGGCCTGCCGGTGGCGCACAAGGACACCCACGCCACCGGCGGCATGCGGACCACCTGGGGCTCGCCGCTGCACGCGGACACCGTCCCGGCGCGCGACGAGCTCGTCGTCGAGCGGCTGCGCCGGGCGGGCGCGGTCCGGGTGGGCAAGACCAACGTGCCGGAGTTCGCGGCCGGCTCGCACACGTTCAACCCGCTGTTCGGAGTCACGCACAACCCGTGGCGGCACGGGCTGTCGGCCGGCGGGTCCAGCGGCGGCGCGGCGGCCGCGCTCGCCGCCGGGCTGGTGCCGGTGGCCGAGGGCAGCGACATGGGCGGCTCGCTGCGCAACCCGGCGGCGTTCTGCGGCGTGGTCGGGCTGCGCCCCACGCCCGGGCGGGTGCCGACCTGGCCCGCCGGGCTGGGCTGGGCGACGCTGTCGGTGCAGGGGCCGATGGGCCGCACCGTCGGCGACGTCGCGCTGACGCTGTCGGCGATCGCCGGGCCGGACCCGCGGGTGCCGATCGCGCTGTCCGAGGACGGCGCCTCCTTCGCCGCGCCGCGGCCGGCGGAGCTGCGCAGCCTGCGGGTGGCCTGGGCGCCGGACCTCGGGGGGCTGGTGCCGGTCGAGCCGGAGGTCACCGGCGCGCTGGCGGGGGTGCCGCGGCTGCTCGAGGCGCAGGGCGCCGTCGTGGAGGAGGCCTGCCCCGACCTGCGCGAGGCCGACGAGGTGTTCGGCACGCTGCGGGCCTGGCTGTTCGAGGCCACCTACGGCGAGGTGGTGCGCCGCTCGCCGGAGCAGGTGAAGGAGGCCATCCGGCGCAACGCCGCGCGGGGGGCGGCGCTCAGCGGGGCCGACGTCGCCCGGGCCGAGCTCGCGCACACCCGGTTGCACGAGGAGGTGGTCGGCTTCTTCGACCGCTTCGACGTGCTCCTGGCGCCGACCACCCAGGTGCTGCCGTTCCCGGTGGAGCAGGAGTACCCGACCGAGGTCGCGGGCGTGCCGCAGGAGGACTACGTGGGCTGGATGCGCTCCTGCACGCTGATCACGGCCACCGGCTGCCCGGCGCTGTCGCTGCCCGGCGGGTACACCGGCGACGGCCTGCCCGTGGGCCTGCAGGTGGTCGCCGCACCGCGGGCCGACCTGCGCCTGCTGGAGGTGGCCGCGGCGCTCGAGCAGGCGCTCGGGACGCCCCGCCTGCCCGCGCTCTGACGCCGTCTGCGGCTCTCTAGCCGGTGCGCTAGAGAGCCGCAGACGAGGGCAGCGACGACCTCAGCGACGGACCGTCCGGGGCGGCGGCGGGGCGACCGGGGTGTCGGAGGACTCCTCCAGCACGTCGGCGGCCGAGCCGACGATGAGCGGGTCCGGGTCGCCGACGACGTCGCAGTCCTTGTCGTCGTAGTCCAGCCGGCACAGCACGTGCCGCATCGCCTCGAGCCGGGCGCGCTTCTTGTCGTTGCTCTTGATGACCGTCCACGGCGCGTGCTGCGTGTCGGTGTGGAGGAACATCGCCTCCTTGGCCTCGGTGTAGGCGTCCCACTTGCCGAGGCTGGCGAGGTCGGTGGGCGAGAGCTTCCACTGCCGCACCGGGTCGATCTGCCGCACGACGAAGCGGCTGCGCTGCTCCCCGCGGGACACCGAGAACCAGAGCTTGAACAGCAGGATCCCGCTGTCGACGAGCATCCGCTCGAACTCCGGCGCGTCCTGCAGGAACTGCCGGTACTGCTCGTCGGTGCAGTAGCCCATCACCCGCTCGACGCCGGCGCGGTTGTACCAGGACCGGTCGAACATCACGATCTCGCCGGCCGCGGGCAGGTGCTGCACGTAGCGCTGGAAGTACCACTGCGTCTGCTCGCGCTCGGACGGCTTGTCCAGCGCCACCACCCGCGCCCCGCGGGGGTTGAGGTGCTCGGTGAACCGCTTGATCGTGCCGCCCTTGCCCGCGGCGTCCCGCCCCTCGAAGACGACGACCAGCTTCTGCCCGGTCTCCTTCACCCAGCTCTGCATGTGCAGCAGCTCGATCTGCAGGCGGCGCTTCTCGATCTCGTACTCCCGGCGCTCCATGCGCTCGGTGTAGGGATAGCCCTCGCGCCAGGTCTCGACCCGCAGTCCGTCGGGGCCGAACAGCTCGCGGTCGTCGTCCCAGTCCTCGTCGCTGTCCTCGTCGGGCAGGGCGTTGAGCCGCCAGCGGCTCAGGTCGAGGACCTCGGCCTCCTTCGGCGCCTCGGTGGTGCCGGGAGGGTCACCTCCCCGGTCCTGCACGGCCTGGTCCTGCACGGGCTCGCGGTCGACGGCGGTGTCGGGCTGCACGGGGTCCCCCTCCCGGGTCGGTCACGTCCGTGACCGGCCGTACCCCACCCTGGACCGGGCACGCCCGGGGCGCGACAGTGCGGGCGCCCCGGACTCGAGCACGTGCGCGACGACGACGCCGTCCCGGGGTGTCCGCCGGGGGGACGCCGGTGCGGAGATCCCGCGACGCCCCGGGGAACCCCTCCGCAGCGGGGCCGGGACCGGCCGTCGCCGGCCCCCGGGCCCCGGGGCGGTGCGCTCAGTCGAACAGCACCGACGACACGACGTCGTACAGGTGGGTGTTCGGGTAGTAGCCGGTCAGGTCCTCGCTGCCCGGCCCCTCCGCGGTGACGACGGTCGGGGCGCCGGTGTGCGCGGTCGTCGTCCAGTCCAGGGCGAAGTCGTAGGCACCCCCGGTGCCGGCGACGGTGAACGGGCCGTCCTCGCCGGACTCGGTGTCACCCGCGATCGACGGGTCGAGGGTGCCGCCGGGGCCGCTCTCGTCCTCGGGGTCGACGTCCTCGATGGTCAGCCCGCCGCACTCGTGGTCGCCGGTGACGATCAGCAGCGTGTCGGGGTGCTCGGCCACGTAGGCCCGGGCCACCTCGACGGCCGCGTCGAGGGAGCGCATGGCCTCGAGCATCCGGGTCCCGTTGTTGTTGTGCGCCATCTCGTCGACGGCCTCCTCCTCGACGAGGAGGAAGAAGCCGTCCTCGTCCTGGGAGAGGACCTCCAGCGCCCGGGTGGTCATGTCGGCGAGCGACACGACCGGGTCGAACTCGTCGCCCTCGCCCTCGGGGCGCTGCTGGAACATCTCCTCGTTGGCGAACAGCCCGAGCAGCAGGTCGGAGTCGGCCGCGGCGAACTCCTCGGCGGTGCTCACGTACTCGTAGCCCTGCGCCTGGGCCTGCGCGACCAGGTCGCCCTGGGTGCTGCGGGAGACCTCCGGGTCCTCGGTGTCGCCGGTGCGGGGCGGGTAGGTGCCCTCGTCCCCGGCGGGCAGCCACCAGTCCTCGCCGCCGCCGAGGATGACCTCGGGCCGGCTGCGCTCGAGGTACTGGCGGGCGATGTCGTCCTGCGCGGAGCGCTGGGTGCTGTTGGCGAAGAACGCCGCGGGGCTCGCGTCGGTGACCTGCGCGGTGGTCACGATGCCGCCGGCCAGGCCCGCGTCCTCGACCTGCTGCCCGATGGTGGGCAGGGGGTCGCCGTCGACGTCGACGCTGATCGCCCCGTTGTAGGTCTTCACCCCGGTGGCCCAGGCCGACGCCGAGGCCGCGGAGTCGGTGACCGTGTCCTCCGGGTCCCGCGCGTCGGTGGTCTGCAGGCCGGCGATCGGCAGCGCGTCCATGGCCAGCTGCCCGTCGAAGCCCTCCTGGTCGAGCCGGGCGGCCTCGCGGTGGGCGGCGGCCATGCCGTCGCCGTTCACGAAGATGACGCTGCGCGGGTGCCCGTTCGCGTGGCCGCCGCCGTGCCCGCCGCCGCCGTGCGCGGGTCCGCCGCCACCGGCGAACGCCCCCGTCAGCGGCAGCAGCGCGAGCGTGCCGCCGGCCACCGCCACCACGGTGGCCGTCCGCAGCCGCCGTCCTGTCCTCGGGTCGGTCATGGTCGTCCTCTCGTCGCCGGGGAACCCCGGCCGGCTGGTCGCACCGTCCGGGGACGACCCACCGTGGGGTGTGACACGGGTCACCCGAGAGGGGAACGCGCCACCGGAGTTCCGGGTCCCAGCCGGTCCGGTCGGACCGTGACGGACCGACCCCTCACAGTGACCGCACAGCCACCTCCCAGCCCGCGCTCAGCGCCGGCGCAGGCCCCGCAGGGTCCGGACGGCGACCAGCAGCTCGGGCAGCTCGTGCCGGTCGCCCGCGGCGATGTCGGCGAGCTGGGCCGCGGCCCGCCGCTGGGCGGGGTCCCAGCCCTCCACCCAGCCCGCGACCAGGGCCGTGGCGTCGTCGCCGCTCCCCCGCCCGGCCAGGACCTCGACGGCGAGCTCGGCCTGCTCGGCGGCCAGGTCGTCGCGCAGCGCGGCGCGGGCCATCGACGGCCAGCGCCGGTCCCGCGGCAACGCCGTCACGAGCTCCCGCAGCGGCACCAGGGCCAGCCGCTCGGCCAGCTCCTCGGTGACCCGCCCGACCAGCTCGATCGGTGCGCCGGTGCGCTCGGCGACGACGGCCAGGTCGAGGGCCGCCGGCAGCAGCGGGGCGGCCGCCAGCTCGCCCGCGAGCCCGGCCGGCACGCCCGCGGCCTGCAGCCGCCGCGCCCGCTCGGCGTAGGCGGCCGCCTCGTGGCCCAGCAGCCACCCCGGCAGGCCGGCCCGCACCGCCGCCACCGGGGCGGCGAACCGCTCGGTGAGGGCGGCGATCCCCGCCGCGGGGTGCGCGCCGATCTCGGGCAGCCGCAGCAGCCACCGCGCGGCCCGCTCGGCCAGCCGGGTGGCCTCGGTGCGCAGCTCCACCTGCACCGGCGCGGGCACCCGGTTGTCCAGTGGCCGGACGGCGTCCCACAGCCGGTCGACGTCGAACACCGCACGGGCCACCGCGTGCGCCCGCACGACGGCGGCCAGGTCGAGCCCGCTCTCCTCGGTCAGCCGGAACAGCCCGGTCACCCCGGCGGTGTTGACCGCCCGGTTGGTCAGCGCGGTGGCCACGATCTCCCGGCGCAGCGGGTGGGCCTCGACCGCGTCGGGGAACCGCTCCCGCAGCGGGGCCGGGAAGTAGTCGCTCAGCAGCCGGGCGAGGGCGGGGTCGTCGGGCAGGTCGGAGGCGAGGACGGCGTCGCCCGCCTCGAGCTTGGCGTAGGCCAGCAGCACCGACAGCTCGGGGCCGGTCAGCGCGTGCCCGTCGCGGCGCCGCTGGGCGAGCGCCCGGTCGTCGGGCAGCGCCTCGACCGCGCGCACCAGCCGCCCCGACCGCTCCAGCGCCCGGATGAACCGCTCGTGCGCGTCGAGCAGGCTGCGCGCGGAGTTCACCTCGACGGCCAGCGTGGCGTTCTGCGCGTGGTTGTCGGTGAGGACCGCCGCGGCGACCTCCTCGGTCATCTCGGCCAGCAGCGCGGCGCGGCCGTCGGCGTCGAGCACGCCGGCCTCGACCACCTCGTTGAGCGCGATCTTGATGTTCACCTCGTGGTCGGAGGTGTCCACGCCCGCGGAGTTGTCGATGGCGTCGGTGTTCACCCGGCCGCCGGCCAGCGCGTACTCGACCCGCCCGCGCTGGGTGAGGCCGAGGTTGCCGCCCTCCCCCACCACGCGCACCCGCAGCTGGTGGCCGTCGACCCGGACGGCGTCGTTGGCCTTGTCGCCGACGTCGAGGTGACTCTCGGTGGCGGCCTTGACGTAGGTGCCGATGCCGCCGTTGAACAGCAGGTCCACCGGGGCGAGCAGCACCGCGCGGACCAGCTCGACCGGGGAGACCGTGTCGACGTCGGCGTCGAGGCCGAGCGCGGCCCGCATCGGCTCGCTGACCGGGATCGCCTTGGCCGTCCGCGGCCACACGCCGCCGCCCGCGCTGATCAGCGCGGGGTCGTAGTCGGCCCACGACGAGCGGGGCAGGCCGAACAGCCGCCGGCGCTCGGCGTACGACGTCGCGGCGTCGGGGGTGGGGTCGACGAACACGTGCCGGTGGTCGAAGGCGGCCACCAGCCGGATGTGCTCGGACAGCAGCATCCCGTTGCCGAAGACGTCGCCGCTCATGTCGCCGATGCCGACGACGGTGAACTCCTGGCTCTGCACGTCCACGCCGAGCTCGCGGAAGTGGCGGGTCACCGACTCCCACGCGCCGCGGGCGGTGATGCCCATGGCCTTGTGGTCGTAGCCGACCGAACCGCCGGAGGCGAAGGCGTCGCCCAGCCAGAACCCGCGCTCGAGCGCGACGGCGTTGGCGAGGTCGGAGAAGGTCGCCGTCCCCTTGTCCGCGGCGACGACGAGGTAGGCGTCGTCGCCGTCGTGGCGGACCACCCGTTCCGGGGGCACGACCTTCCCGCCGACCAGGTCGTCGGTCAGCGACAGCAGCGCGCCGATGAACAGGCGGTAGCAGGCCTGGCCCTCGGCCAGGACCTCCTCGCGGGAGGCGCCCTCCGGCGGCGGGGTGCGGACGACGAAGCCGCCCTTGGCGCCGGTGGGCACGATGACGGTGTTCTTCACCATCTGCGCCTTGACCAGGCCGAGGACCTCGGTGCGCAGGTCCTCGCGGCGGTCGGACCACCGCAGCCCGCCGCGGGCCACCGCGCCGAAGCGCAGGTGCACGCCCATCACCCGCGGGGAGCTGACGAACACCTCGCGGGCCGGACGCGGCTCGGGCAGGTCGGGGACCGTGCGGCAGTCGAGCTTGATCGCCAGCGGCCCGCCCGCGTAGTAGGTGGTGCGCTGGGTGGCGAGGACGGCGGCCAGCAGGCTGGTGAGCACGCGGTCGGCGTCGAGGGTGTCGACCCGGCCGATCGCCTCGCGCAGCGACGCGGCCAGCGCCTCCTGGCGGGTGGCCCGGCCGGCCTCGCGCCCGGGCGAGAAGCGGGTCTCGAACAGCGCGACCAGCCGCGCGACGACGTCGGGGTGGGCGGCCAGCGTCGTCTCCACGTACCGCTGGCCGAAGGGCAGCCCGGCCTGGCGCAGCCACTGCACGTAGGCGCGCACGACCGTCACCTGCCGCCAGTTGAGCCCGGCCAGCAGCACCAGCGCGCCCAGGCCGTCGTCCTCGGCGTCGCCGCGCCACACCGCGGCGACCGCCTCGGTGAACCGCTCGGGCAGCGAGCCGGGGAAGGGCAGCTCCCCGCCGGGGGCGGTGAGCCCGAAGTCGTAGATCCACGCCACCGGGGCGCCGATCCGGTCGATCTCGTAGGGCCGCTCGTCGACGACGTCGACGCCCATGTGCTGCAGCACCGGCAGCACGTCGGACAGCAGCAGCCGCTCCCCCACCCGGTAGACGGTCAGCCGCGGCTCGGCGGCGTCGGCCCCGCGCGGGCGGCGCAGCCGCAGGCCGAGCTCGCCGGGCGGCAGCGCGTCGAGCCGGGCGAGGTCCTCGACGGCCGTCGTCGCCGGGAAGTCCTCCTGGTAGGCGGCCGGGAAGGCGTCCGCGACGCGGGCGAGCACCTGCTCGGCCTCGGGGCCGTACCGCCCGGCGAGCGCGTCGGACAGGTCGTCGGTCCAGCTGCGGGCGACCGCCGCGAGCTCCTGCTGCAGCGCCTCGGCGTCGACGTCGGGCAGCGCCGGGGTCCCGCCCCGGCCCACCGGCAGCCGGACGACGAAGTGCAGCCGGGCCAGCACCGACTCCGTGGACCGCGCGGTGAACTCGATGTCCCGGCCGCCCAGGCGGGACAGCAGCAGCTGCTGCATCGCCAGGCGGACCTCGGTCGTGTAGCGGTCGCGCGGCAGGTAGACCAGCGCCGACCAGAACCGGCCGTAGGGGTCGCGGCGCAGGAACAGCCGGGTCTGCCGGCGCTCCTGGAGGTACAGCACGGCCAGCGCCACCGGCAGCAGCTCGGCGGCCGGCGCCTGGAACAGCTCGTCGCGCGGGAGGGTGTCCAGGACGTCGACCAGCGTCTTGCCGGTGTGGCTGTCGGCCGGCACGCCGGAGCCCTCGACGACCTCGGCGACGCGGCGGCGGACCAGCGGCACCTCGCGGACGTTCGCCGCCGCGGCCGCGGAGGGGAACAGCCCGACCAGCCGGTGCTGGCGGGCGGGGCGGTCGCCGTCGGCGGGCTCGGTCACCGCGACCAGGTCCAGCCAGGCGCGGCGGTGCACCGTCGAGCGGATGTCGGCCTTGGTGACGGTCAGCAGCGCCGGGCCCAGCGGGCCGGCCGCCTCGGGCAGCGCGGTCCCGGTGTCGCTGCGCAGGACGCCCAGGCCGGTGCCGGGGACGGCGCGCACGGCGGTCCCGACCTCGACCTCGCGGGCGCCGAGGAAGACGAAGTTGCCGTCGGCCAGCCAGCGCAGCAGGGCCGCGGCCTCGGCGGGGTCGTCGGCCGGGTCGGCGGTGTCGACGCTGCCCCGCTCCTCCAGCCGGGTGGCCAGCTCCAGCGCCCGGGCGGCGGTGCGCGGGGCGTCCTCGTCGACGGCGCGGACGTCGGCGAGCACGGTGCGCAGCCCGGCGACCAGGTCACCGGCGGCCTCGTCGTCGAGCGGGCCGTCGAGCACGGCGGCCATCCACGACTCGGCCAGCGCGTCCGGGCCGCAGCGGGCCGCGTCCGTGCCGGGGCTGTCGCAGAAGGCCCGCAGCGCGCCGGTGACGTCCCGCCGGACGACGACCACCGGGTGGACGACGTGCTGCAGCCCCCCGCCCTGCCGGACCACCTCGGCGGTCACCGAGTCGACGAGGAAGGGCATGTCGTCGGTGACGACGAGCAGCAGCCCGCGCCCGTCGGTCAGCCGCTCGACGACGACGGTGGCCGCGCCCTGCGCCCGGACGCCGGCCAGCCGGAGGTGGCGCAGCGCCAGCCCGGCCAGGTCGGCCGGGTCGTGCCCGAGGACCTCGGCGGCCGGCTCGCTCCAGTAGTAGCGCTGCAGCAGGGCCGGGAGGTCGCCGGTGCCGCAGCCCGCGGGCAGGCCGGGCCCGTCGTCGGTGTCGTCGGCAGCGGCGCGCGCGGCCTCGGCGAGCAGCGCCCGCTTCTCCTCGTTGGCGGCCTCGAGGGCGACCAGTGCCGGCGGGACGTCGTCCTCCGGCCGGTCGGGGACGACGGTGTCCACGCCGGTGGTGCTCATGTCCGGCGACGCTAACCCGCCCGGGCCGCCCCGTCAGTGCGACCCGGTCCGCGCGGCGCGCCGTTCAGCGGTCCAGCAGCTGGTCGGCGGCCCAGCCGACGACGGCGAGGACGAGCCCGCCCAGGATCGCGGTGCCGAAGCCGTCGACCGAGAGCCGGTCCGACAGCGCGGCGGTGAGGCCGAGCAGCGCGGCGTTCACGACCAGGAGGAACAGCCCGAGGCTCAGCAGGATCGCCGGGAAGGACAGGAACCGCAGGATCGGCCCGACCACCGCGTTGACGACGGCGAACAGCAGCCCCACCCAGAGGAACGTGCCGCTGATGCCGAGCGCCCCGTCCTCGTTGCCGTCGATCTCGATGCCCGGCAGCAGCCGCGTGAGGGCGTAGAAGGCCAGGGCCATGACGACGACCTTGAGCGCGAACCTGATCACGCGTCCACGCTAGTGGCCGGACCCCGCAGTCCCCTGGCTCTGCGTTCTTCTACCGGTCTCTGGCGTCCGCGCTAGAGACCCGTAGACCGGCCTCGACGTGCGTGCGGGCGCGCTCGCGTGGGCACTGCGGACGGTGAGGTGGTGCGCCGTGGTGGACCGGCTGGTGGTCGTGGGTGCGTCCGCCGGGGGCATGGACCCCCTGCGGCGGCTGCTGAGCGCGCTGCCCGCCGACCTGCCGGCCGCCGTCGCCGTCGTGCTGCACCTGTCCCCCACCGGCGAGAGCCGGCTGCCCGAGCTGCTGTCCCGGGCCGGCCCGCTGCCCGCGCGGCACCCCACCGAGGGCGGGGTCCTGGTGCCGGGGCAGGTCGTCGTCGCACCGCCCGACCGGCACCTGGTCGTGCGCGACGGCCGGGTGCACGTCACCCGGGGGCCGCGGGTCAACCGGCAGCGGCCGGCGGTCGACGTGCTCTTCCGCAGCGCCGCCGTCTCCCACGGCGCCGGTGTGGTCGCCGTCGTCCTGTCCGGCGCGCTCGACGACGGCGCCCTCGGTGCGGCCGCGGTCGCCGCGCAGGACGGCCGCGTGCTGGTGCAGGACCCCGGCGAGGCGCGCGTGTCCGCGATGCCCCGGGCGGCACTGGCCGTCGTGCGCCGCGCCCGCGCGGCCCCCACCGCCGAGCTCGGGCCGCTGGTCGCCGAGCTCGCCCGCGCCCCCCTCCCCCCGGCGCCCGCCGTCGGCGCCCCGTCCGACGAGAGGAGCCCGCAGATGGCCGGCGGACCGACAGCCGTCACCGACCGAGGGGTCCCCGCCGCCCTCGGCTGCCCCGAGTGCCAGGGCGGCATGTTCGAGAACACCGCCGACGGATCGGTGAGCTGGGCCTGCCACGTCGGCCACGCGTGGTCGGCGCAGAGCCTGCTCGAGGCGCAGCGGCAGGCCGTCGAGGGCGCGGTCTACAACGCCGCGTCCAAGCTGCTGGAGATCGCCTCGGTGCACCGCCGGCTGGCCGAGCTCGGCACCGACGGGCGGGACGAGCACCTGCGCGCGGCCGAGCGGGCGGAGGCGCGCGCCGCCCAGGTCCGCGGCGAGGCCGGCGACGGCTGACCGGCGGTCAGCGCGCGGGCGTCTGCGTGTAGAGCGCGAGCCGCCAGCGGTCGCCGTCGCGGACGTACAGGCTGCTCATCGCCCCGGTGAACGGCGGCTCCTGCTCGTGCCGCCAGGCCCGGCCGGTGTAGACCAGCGCCGCCGCGTCCGCGCCGGCGCGCACCAGCCGGACGTCGTCCAGCTCGTAGCGCAGCCACGGCGGCGAGGCGGCCAGGGCGGCGACGACGGCGGCGCGGCCCATCACCGTCCCGTCCGCGAGCACCATCAGGCCGTCGTCGGTCATCACCTCGCCGTAGAAGTCCCCGCCGGTCGCGTCGCACAGGGCCTCCCAGCCCCGCCGCTCCAGGGTGAGGAGCTCGGTCTGCACCTCGGTCGCCGTGTAGGTCTCGGTGTGGGTCGCCATGCGCCCGACCCTGGCCCGCGCCGGTGCCGGGCGTCCAGCCCCGGCGACGCCGTCAGGTGATCGGCAGCGCGTCGGCGACCAGCCAGACGCCGAGCAGGAACAGCACCCAGGCCACCACCTCCCCCGAGGTGCGCGACAGCCAGCCCTCCATCCGGGCCAGGGCGGGCGTGAGCCGCTCGTGCAGCGCCGTGCGGAGGGCCAGCAGGACCAGCGCCGGCAGCACCATGAGCAGGCAGTAGCCCGCGAGCAGGGCCACCGTCGCCGCCGGACCCGGTGCCGCCGTCACGAGCAGGGCGATCGCGGCGAGGTAGGGCACCATCGAGGCCGCCTCGATCCCCACCGCGGTGAGGGCGAGGAAGACCACCGCACCGGGCGGGCCGTCGCCACGGGCCCGGTCGCGCCACCGGGCCAGCCGCCCCGGCCCCCGGGCGGCCCGCGTGGCGCGCCGGCGCTCCTTGCCCTCTCGTGTCCACGGCTCCACGGTCAGCCCGAGCAGGACCAGGACGGCCCCCACGACGAGCTCGGCGACACGGCCGGCTGTGCTCTCCAGGGCTGCGCCGAGCGGTTCCAGCACCACCGCGGCGCCGAGGACGAGCGCGATCCCGAGCAGCAGGTACGTGCCGGCCACCGCGCCGAGGAAGAGCAGCACCCTGGCCACCCGCACCCCGCCGGGGGCCAGCAGCAGCCACAGCGGGAGGACGAGCGTGCCGACGCTGGTGCTGTCCACGAGGGCCAGGCCCGCCAGCGGCAGCAGCAGGGTGGCGTCCACGGCTCCTCCGGTGTCTTGGCAGCACAGGTGTGCTGCCAAGCGAAGGTAGCACAGGTGTGCTAGAACGAGGCCGTGCCCAGGACCGTGGACGCCGACGTGCGCCGGAGGCACCTCGCCGAGGCCGTCTGGCGGGTGATCCGGCGTGACGGCGTCTCGGGCGCATCGGTGCGCAACGTCGCCCGGGAGGCCGGCACGTCGATGGGCTCGCTGCGGCACTGGTTCGCCACCCAGGACGAGCTCCTGCACTTCACGATGACCCTCGTCATCGAGCGCGCGCGGGAACGGGCGGAGGCAGTGGCGGCCGCCGGCGGGCCCGTGGTGCCGACCCTGCTGCGGGTGCTGGAGGAGACCCTCCCCCTCGACGAGGAGCGGCAGGCCGAGACCGAGGTCTGGCTGGCGCTCACCGCGCGGGCCCTGGTCGACCCCCGCCTGGCGGAACTGCGCGACCGGTCGGCCGCCGACCTGCGCGCCTTCTGTGCCCAGGGCGTGCAGGCGCTGGTCGCGGCCGGGGAGGCGCGCACCGGCCTGGACCCCGACCTGGAGGCCGAGCGGCTGTACGCCGTCCTCGACGGCCTGGCCGTGCACGCCGCCACCCGCCCGTCCGCGCTCCCGCCGGACCGGGCCCGGGAGGTGCTCGCGGCACACCTGCGCTCCCTGGCCGACACGCCCTAGCTCGTTCTACCGATCTCTACGGCGGGGGCTAGACGGGGCCATACGGTGCTCGACGTGGACCCCGTCCGGAACCCCTACGCCCCCGGCGCCGGGCAGCGCCCGCCGGAGCTCGCCGGCCGCGACGACGAACTGTCGGCCTTCGACGTCGTCCTGGAGCGGATCGCCCGCGGCCGGCCCGAGCGGTCGCTGGTGCTCACCGGGCTGCGCGGCGTGGGCAAGACGGTGCTGCTCAACCAGCTGCGGTCGGCGGCGATCGGCCGCGGCTGGGGCACCGGCAAGATCGAGGCGCGGCCGGACCAGTCGCTGCGCCGGCCGGTCTCCTCGGCGCTGCACATGGCGCTGCGGGAGCTGCGCCACCCCGACCAGGAGTCGATGGACGCCGTCCTCGGCACGCTCAAGGCCTTCGCCCAGCGGCTGGCCCCGGCCGACGCCAAGCTGCGCGACCGCTGGCAGCCCGGCATCGACGTGCCCGCCACCACCGGCCGGGCCGACTCCGGCGACATGGAGATCGACCTGGTCGAGCTGCTCAGCGACGCCGCCGGGCTGGCCGCCGACGTCGGCAAGGGCGTCGCGCTGTTCATCGACGAGATGCAGGACGTGCAGGCCCCCGACGTCTCGGCCATCTGCGCGGCCTGCCACGAGCTGTCCCAGCAGGGCGCGCCGCTGATCGTCGTCGGCGCCGGGCTCCCCCACCTGCCGGCGGTGCTGTCGGCGTCGAAGAGCTACTCCGAGCGGCTGTTCCGCTACCTGCGCATCGACCGGCTGGACCGGCCCGCCGCCGACCGCGCGCTGCTGGCGCCCGCCGAGCGCGAGGAGGTCACCTTCGAGCCGGCCGCCCTCGACGCCCTCTACGCGGCCGCCGACGGCTACCCGTACTTCGTGCAGGCCTACGGCAAGGTCACCTGGGACGTCGCGGCGGCCTCCCCGATCACCGCCGACGACGTCGCGATGGCCGCGCCGGTCGCCGAGGCCGAGCTCGCGGTTGGGTTCTTCGGCTCCCGCTACGACCGCGCCACCCCGGCCGAACGCGAGTACATGCACGCGATGGCCGAGCTCGGCGGTCCCGCCGGCGCCCCGGTGGCGACGTCGGAGGTGGCCGCGGCGCTGGGCCGCAAGCCGGCGTCGCTGTCACCGGCGCGCGACTCGCTGATCAAGAAGGGCCTGGTCTACTCGGCCGAGCGCGGGCAGATCGCCTTCACCGTCCCCCACTTCGGCCGCTACCTCCTGCGCCAGCCGGACTAGCGGCGCGCAGGAGGAAGGCGTCCAGGTCCGCGGCGAGGTCCCGCGGGCACTCCCAGTTCGGGCAGTGCCCGGTGCCCTCATGGACCACCAGCCGGGCGGCGGGGAGCGCGGCCAGCAGCCGGTCCTGCTGGCCGCGGTCGAACAGCGCGTCCCGGTCGCCCCACACCAGCAGCGTGGGCGCGGTCACGGCCCCGAGCCGGTCGCGGTCGTCGACGGCGACCATCTCCTCCCAGGCGTCCCGGTAGACCCACCCCGGCGCCCGGCGGCCCTCCGCGACCAGCGCGTCGAAGAACGCCGGCTCCACCGGTCGGTGCACCGCGCTCGCGGCGAACTCCCGCACGAACTCCTCGGGGACGTCGTCGGGCAGGTCGGCGATCGCCGCCCGCACCTCCGCGGCCAGCCGCTCGCCCACCCGGTCGGCCGAGTCGACGAGCACCATCCGGTCGACCAGCCCGGGGTGCTCCTCGGCCACCCGCCGCACCACGAAGCTGCCGTGGGAGTGGCCCACCAGGTGCGCGCGCCCGATCCCCACCACGTCGCACAGGGCCACCAGGTCCTCCGCGAGCCGGTCCATCGTGTAGCCGGCCCGCGGGTGGTCGGACCCCCCGAACCCGCGCTGGCTGTAGGCGACGACGTGCAGCCGCGGGTCCAGGTGCGCGAGGACCCGGCTCCAGGAGAACCAGGAGTCGGGCCAGCCGTGGACGAGGACGACGACCGGCCCGCCGGGGTCCCCCTGCTCGACCGTCTCCAGCCGCAACCCGCCGGGGAGGGTCACGGTGCGCGGGGTGAGGGTCTGCGTCGTCCCGGACACGGGGCCTCCCGGAGTCGTCCCCCCGCACGTCCACGGTAGGGGCGGCGCCATCCCCGCGGGCCGGACCGGCGCCGCGGGAGTGGCCCTTTCTGCCGCCCGGGCGGTTGCGCTGCGCAACGGGGGGCAGGGAGCGGCCCGTGCCCGACGTCATCGAAGCCGGTCTGTGGGGTCTGCTGGGCGGCGCCGCCCTCGTGCTCGGGGCGCTGGTCGCCTGGTTCGTGCGCGTGCCGCAGGCGGTGATCGCCTCGGTCATGGCGTTCGGCTCGGGCGTGCTCATCTCCGCCGTCGCCTTCGACCTGATGGAGGAGGCCGCCGACACCGGCGGGCTGGGGCCCACCGCGATCGGCTTCATCGGCGGCGCGGTCGCCTACCTCGCGGCGAACGCGGCGCTGGCCCGGCGCGGCGCCCGGCACCGCAAGCGGTCGGGCGGGACGGGGACCGAGCAGCAGCCGTCGGAGGGCGAGCAGGGCGGCAGCGGCGCGGCGATCGCCGTCGGCGCGCTGCTCGACGGCGTGCCCGAGTCGGTGGTCCTGGGGCTCGGCCTGCTCGGCGGCGGCGCGGTGAGCGCACCGGTGCTGGCGGCGGTCTTCATCTCCAACGTGCCCGAGGGGCTGTCCAGCGCCGCCGGCATGAAGGCCAGCGGGCGGTCGGCCGGCTACGTCTTCGGGGTCTGGGGCGGCATCGCGCTGGCCAGCGGCCTGGCCGCGCTGGTCGGCTACGCGGCCCTGGGCGGCGCCCCGCCCGAGGCGATCGCCGTGATCACCGCCGTCGCGGCCGGCGCGATCCTCACGATGATCGCCGACACGATGATCCCGGAGGCCTTCGAGCGGACCCGCACCTGGACCGGCTTGATCACCGCCACCGGGTTCCTCGTCGCCTTCGCGATCGAGCGGCTCGGCGCCTGAGCGGGCAGGGTGGGCCCGTGGCAGAGGCACGCGACCCCGTCCAGATCAGCGTCCCCGTCGACGGCGGCGAGCTGTCCGCCCTGCACTGGGCCGCCGACGCCCCCGGCTCCCCCATCGCCGTGCTGGTCCACGGCATCACCGCCAACGCGATGGCCTGGGCCCGCGTGGCAGCCGCGCTGGCCGGCGAGTTCGAGGTCGTCGCCCCCGACCTGCGCGGGCGGGCCGGCTCGGCCGGGCTGCCCGGCCCCTACGGCCTCGAGCGGCACGCGCAGGACGTCGCCACCCTGCTCGACCGGTTCGGCGCCGACGACGACGCCGGGGCCGACGCCACCGTGCTCGTCGGCCACTCGATGGGCGCGTTCGTCGCCGCGCTGGCCGCGGCCGGCCCGGCCCGCGACGAGGTGCACGGCCTGGTCCTGGTCGACGGCGGGCCGGCCCTCGCCCAGCCCCCGGGCGCCGACGTCGACGCGATGCTCTCCGCCGTCCTCGGCCCGTCGCTGGACCGGCTGTCGACGTCGTTCCCCGACCTCGCCGCCGTGCGCGCGTTCTGGGCGCGGCACCCCGCCGTCGGCCCGTGGGTGGACGTGCCCTCGGTGGCCGCCTACCTCGCCCGCGACCTCGCCCCCGGCGGGCCGCCGCTGCGCAGCGCCTGCGTGCCCGAGGCGGTCCGCGTCGACGGCGGGGACGTGCTGCTCAACGAGCGCGTGCTGGAGGCCACCACCGCACTGCCGGTCCCCGCCACGCTGCTGTGGGCCACGCGCGGCCTGCTCGACCAGACACCCGGCCTCTACGACGAGGTCCGCCTGGCCTCGCTCGGGCTGGAGGCGGCCGGCATCACCGCGCGCGAGGTGCCCGGCACCAACCACTACTCGGTGCTGTGGGCCGACGAGGGCGTCGCGGCGATCGCGGACGAGGTCCGGGCGGCCGCCGCCCGCGTCTGATCAGGCGGGGTGGCCGAGCAGCGGGGGCAGCACCTCGGGGCCGGCCTCGGACGGGCGTTCCCCGCCCACCGGGTGCGCCCGGACGGCGAGCACCGCGACGTCGTCCTCGGCGCCCTCGCCGAGCATGCTGGCCAGCAGCCCGTCGCACAGGTCGGCCAGCGAGGAGCCGGCCGCGGCCTCGACCAGCCGGCCCAGCTCCTCGCGGCTCTCGTCCAGCGGCACGCCGCGCCGCTCGAACAGCCCGTCGGTGAACAGCAGCAGCGTGCTGCCCGGCGGGATGACGGCGTGCCCGTCGGCGCGCGGGCCGCGCCAGCCGATCCCCAGCGGCGGGCCGACCGGCGCGGACAGGTCGCGGACGGTGCCGTCGGGCAGCAGCAGCATCGGCTCGGGGTGGCCGGCCGTGGCCCAGCGCAGCCGGCGCAGCCCCACGGCCGCCTCGGCCGGGGTCTGCTCGACCCGGCACACCAGCGCGGTGGCCATCGCGGGCACGGCGAGGCCGACCAGGGCGTGGTCGACCCGCCGCAGCACCCCGGCGGGCTCCTCCAGCCGGTCGAAGGCGATCGCGCGGACCAGCGTCTTGACCTGCCCCATGGCCGCGGCGGCCTCGATGTCGTGGCCCATGACGTCGCCGATCACCAGCACGGTGTCGCCGTCGGGCTGCAGGAACGCGTCGTACCAGTCGCCGCCGATGGACACCCCGCGGGTGGCGGGCCGGTAGCGGACGGCGAGCTCGAGGTGGTCGGGCTGCACCGGCGGGGACAGCAGGCTGTGCTGCATCCGCTCGGCCACCTGCTGGGCGGCGCTGGCCAGCCGGGCGTTGTCCAGGGCCAGCGCGGCCCGCCGGGAGGCGATCTCCGCCGTCCGCAGCTCGACGTCGGTGTGCGGCCCCCGCTCGGGCCCGTTGACGAGGGTGAACGCGCCGAACACCTCGCCGCGGGCGAGCAGCGGGAACGTGGCGACGGCGGCCACCCGCAGCGGCGCCAGCGCCTCGCGGCTGGCGTCGTCGGCGACCATGGCGCGGACGTCGTCGTCGGTGACCTGCGGGAGGACCACCGGCCGGCCGCTGGCCAGCGCCGTGGGCACCGGCGCGGTGGGCCGGTTGCTGCGCACCCGCAGGTCGGCGTAGCGGTGCATGGCCGGGACCATCGCCGGGTCGCTGTGCGCGCGGCCGACGTCGCGGCGGGTGCCGTCGGGGTCGACGACGCTGACCAGGCACCAGTCCGCCAGCAGCGGCACGGCCAGGTCCGCGAACCGGGCGACGGCCTCGTCGACGTCGGTGGTCGACGTCATCGCCTGGCTGACGTCGCCGAGCAGCACCAGGTGCCGGGCCGACACCTCGGCCCGCGCCGCGGACGCGGCCGCCTCCGCGGCGGCGGACTCGCGGGCCGCGACGGCCGCGGCGCGCTCCTCCTCGGTGCGCCGGCGCTGCGTGACGTCGTCGTAGGTGACCACCAGGCCCGCCTCGGTGAGGAACGCGTCGGCGCGGAACCACCGCCCCAGCGGGGCGAAGAACGCCTCGGTGGAGCCGGACTCGCCGGTCTCGCGGACGTGCCGGTACAGCTCCTCGAACGGTCCCCCGATCCCCTCCGGGAACACCTCCCAGATGCCCCGGCCCTGCAGCCCGGCGACGGTGTGCTCGAGCACCGCGGCCCCGGCCGGGTTGACGTAGCGGAACCGCCAGCCGTCGTCGAGCACCAACAGCGGCCGGTCCATGCCCTCCACGGCCTGCACGAGCAGGTCACGGGGCGGCGGGGCGGCGCCGTCCGGGGTCATGGGGCCATGCTGCCGCATCCCGGGCGGCCTGCCCGCCTGCGGTCCCCCGTCGTGGGGAACGGTCCGGCGCGGGCCCGTTGGCAGCCGGAGCGGGGCACGGGACGATCGAGGCCGGTCCCTGGCGCCCGGCACCCGTCCGCCGGCGCGGACGGCCGGCGAGGAGGTGCGGGCATGGCCGATCCGCTGCCGGACCCGCCTGCCGGTCCGGGAGCGGGGTGGCCGTGGGAGGCGGGTCCCCGGCCGACCGTTCCCCTCGGTCGCCGGGTGCCCGACCCCGTGGCCCTCGGCGCCCTGGTGGACCGGCTGCCGGCCGCCGTCCTCGCGCTCGACCCGGCGGGCCGGCTGACCTGGCTGAACGCCGCCGGGGCGCGGCTGCTGGGCGGCACCGCCGCCGGGCTGACCGGCCGGCCGCTGGACGACGGCGTGCCCGGCAACACCGGCCACGTCCTCGCCCAGGCCTGCGCCGAGGCCGCCGCCACCGGCGAGCAGGTGACCGTCGCCGCCGGGGAGGGCTGGTACGAGGTGCGGGCCCTGCCCGGGCCCGAGGGGCTCGCGGTGACGGTCACCGACGTCACCGCCCGGCGCGCGGTGCAGGAGCGGGCCGACCGCGCCGCGGCCCGCGCCACCCTGCTGGTGCGCGTGAGCGCGGAGCTCTCCGGCGCGCTCGACGGCGTCTCGGCGCTGGGCCGGCTGGCGCGGCTGGTGGTGCCGGTGCTGACCGACGGCTGCGTGGTCACCGTCGTCGACAGGGAGGGCCGCGCCCGCGACGTCGGCTCCTGGCACGCCGACCCCGAGCGCCGCGAGCTGCTGGCCCGCTACACCCGGGTGCGGCTGGAGCGCATGCCGCCGTCCTCCCCCGTGGCGCAGGCCCTGCGCGCGGGCACGCCGCTGACCACCTCGATCGCCGACGTCCTGGGGGACATGACCGACGAGGACACGCGCGGGATGCTGCGCGGCCTGCGCGCGGAGTCGGTGGTGGTCCTCCCCCTGCCCGCCGAGTCGCGGACCGTCGGGGTGCTCACCCTCTACCTCGACGCCGGCCGCACGCTGGGCGAGGCCGACCTCGCCACCGCGCGGGCGGTCGCGGTGCAGGCCGGTCGCGCGGTGGACCGGGTCGGGCGGCAGAACCGGCAGATCCAGCTGGCCGAGGCGCTGCAGCGCAGCCTGCTCACCGACCCGCCGGCGTTCCCCGGCCTGGAGGTCGCGGTGCGGTACGTGCCGGCGGCCGAGGCGGCCCGGGTGGGCGGGGACTGGTACGACGCCTTCTCCTCCCCCACCGGCGACCCGGTCGTGGCGATCGGCGACGTCGTCGGCCACGACACCGCGGCCGCGGCGACGATGGGCCAGCTGCGCGGCCTGCTGCGGGGGATCGCGCACGCCCGCCGCGCCGGCCCCGCCGAGGTGCTGCACGGCCTGGACGCGGCCATGGCGGACATGCACCCGGAGACGCTGGCCACGGCCGCGGTCGCCCGGCTGGAGGACGGCGGGCGGCGGCTGCGGTGGGCCAACGCCGGGCACCCGCCCCCGGTGCTGCTCCTGCCCGGTGGCGAGGTCGTCGCGCTCGACCACGGCGACCCGGTCGGCGACCTGGCGCTGGGCGTGGACGCCACGGCCGAGCGGCGCGAGTCGGCGGTCGGCCTGGTCCCGGGGTCGACGGTGCTGCTGCACACCGACGGGCTGGTCGAGCGGCGCGGCACCACGCTCGACGCGGGCACCGCCCGGCTGCACCGGGTGCTGGCCGGGCTCGCCGGCCGGCCGCTGCCGCAGCTGTGCGACGGGCTGCTCGCCCGCCTGGTGCCGGACCCGCCCGAGGACGACGTCGCGCTGCTCGCGGTGCGCGCGGGGGCGGGCTGAGCCGAGATCCGGCTCACCCCGCCGAGGCAGGTGGGCCCCGGCAGGGTTGGGCCGCCGGCCGGCTGGGCACCCGAGTCGTCGTCCGAGAAACAGGACCACGACGGAGAAGAGGTCATGGGCCGACTCACCTGGCCGCTGCGCCCGCTGCCCGACGGGCGCGGCGAGCTGTGGCGCCGGGACCTCGGGGGCCTCGCCGAGCTGCCCGCCGCCCGGGCCGGCCTCCGCGACCACCTCAGCAGCGTCGGCTTCCCGCGCGACGCCGACGACCCGGCGGCCGACCGGATGATCCTGGCCTTCGACGAGCTGGCCTCCAACGCGCTGCGGCACGGCGTCTCGCCGGTCGTCGCGACCGTGGTGGCCGGCTCCGGCGGCTGGCTGCTCGACGTGAGCGACCGCGACCCGGACACCATGCCGGCGCCCGCGGTCGGCCGGGACCCCTCGCAGGGCGGGCTGGGCCTCTACCTGGTGGCGCGGCTGTCGGTGGCCCACGGCTGGTACGTCGACGACGGCTGCAAGCACGTGTGGGCCTGCCTGCCGACCACCTTCGAGGAGCGCGCGGCCACCGCGTCCTGACGACGTGGGTGCGCCCGGGGCGGCGGGAACGGACGAGGGACCCCCCTGCCCCCGCCGCTCGCACGCTCGCGGCGGGACCCTGCAGGGGGGCCACCCCGTCACCTCACCCGGGGACGACCAGCGAGAGCCGGCCCTTGCCGTAGCCGGGGACCTCGACGGCGAGGTCGAGCCGGTTGAAGGCGGCGAGCATGCCGGCGACGTCGCCCGGCAGGTCGTCGCCCGGCGCGTAGAGCTGGTACAGCTTCGAGTGCGGGGCACCGGGCACGTTGAACAGCGCCGAGAGCACGTTGACGACCTCGTGCAGGGCCTCGGTGAGCATCGCGGTGAGCTCGCCGTCCTCCTCGACGACGTCCTGGACGCCGCCGGGCGGCAGCAGGGCCAGCGCGCCGCCGGTCCAGGCCGACAGCGGCAGGTCCATGACGCACAGCGCGTTGACGGCCATCGTCGGGCTGACGTAGACGGCCACCGAGACGGGGTCCTTCTCGGTCGGCGTCACCGGGGCGCCCGGCGTCACCGCGACGGGCTTGCCGACGAGGCCGGTCAGCATGTCCTTGACGGCCTTGGCGTCGGGCAGGACGACCGTGAGCGGGGCGGTCACGCGAGCACCCCGTCGAGGTGCTCGGTGAAGGTGTCCGCGGTGAACGGCTTGGCGATGAGGAACAGCGCGCCGGCGTCGGCGGCCTTCTCCCGCATCTCCGCCGACCCCTCCGAGGTGACGAAGCCGAACGGCACGGTCGAGCCCGAGCCGCGCAGCGCCTGCAGGCACTCCAGGCCGGTCATGTTCGGCATGTTCCAGTCCGACAGGACCAGGTCCGGGCTCTCGCTCCGCACCTTGTCGTAGGCGTCGCGGCCGTCCTCGGCCTCGACGATGTCGTGGTCGTCGTAGCCGGCCTGCCGCAGGGTGCGGATGACGATCTGCCGCATGACGCGGCTGTCGTCGGCGACCAGGATCTTCACAGGGGCACCTCGTTCTCTTCCTCGGCGTGCGACTGCACGGAGACGGTCAGGGGCTCGCCGCGCCACAGGACGGCGACGCGGCAGGTGTCGGCCTCGCGGCCGGCAGGCGGGGTGGCGCCGGTCTCGGGCAGGCCGAGCACCGACGGGCCGGGGAGGACGGCCTTGACGTTCCCGCCGACGACGTTGGCGAGCTCGCCCAGCGCGTCGTCGACGTCCTCGTCCTCGAGCACCGCGGGGGCGTGCCCGCGGAGCAGGGCCCGGGTCAGCTCCACCGCCGTCCCGCGGCCGCAGGTGAGCACGACGGCGCCGGTCCACGGCCCGACGATCTCGACCCAGGCGCTGTGCGTGTCCGCGGGCAGCGGCGCCGGCAGCGGGACGAGCACCTCGTCCTCGCCGACGAGCGCGAGCCACGCCTGCTCGGCGATCTCCTGGACCGTCGCCTCGTCGATCAGGTCGGGGAGCGCCGGCGGGCGGTCGGACGCGCGGCGGCGCAGCCCGGTGTCCGGACGGGTCACAGCGAGACCTCCTGCGGGAGCAGGCCGAGCAGCGCGAGCTTGTCGCGGATGGCGTCGGCGGTGAACGGCTTGATCACGTACTCGTGGGCGCCGGCGGCCAGCGCGCGCACGATCTGGCCGTGCTCGCTCTCGGAGGTGACCATCATCAGCGTCACCGCGCGCCAGGCCGGGTTGGTGCGGACGGCGTTGACGAACTGCAGGCCGTCCATCACCGGCATGTTCCAGTCGATGGTGCAGAGGTCGGGCGCCCAGCCCTCGTGGAGGACGTCGAGCGCCTCCTGGCCGTGGGCGGCCTGCCGGGTCTCGTAGCCGAACCCCTCGAGGGTCCCGGTCACGATGCGCCGCATGGCGCGGGAGTCGTCGATCACCAGAGCGCGCACGGTCATGCCCCCTTCAGCGGGCGGTAGGCGGAGCTGCGGCCGAGCACGACCCGGCTCCAGGAGTCGTCGACGCCGAGGGTGGTCTCGGCGGCACCGAGGAACAGCCAGCCGTCGGGGCGCATGAGCTCCCGCACCCGGCGGAGGATCGCCTGCTTGGTGGGCAGGTCGAAGTAGATGAGCACGTTGCGCAGGTAGACGACGTCGAACGGGCCCATCCGCGGCAGCGGGGCGGCCAGGTTGCACTCGCGGGCGGTGACCATGCGGCGCAGGGCCGGGGCGACCTCCCACTCGCTGCCGGCCCGCTGGAAGTGGCGGACCAGCATCGGCGCGGGCAGGCCGCGGTTGACCTCGAGCTGGCTGAACCGGCCGGCCCGGGTGCGCTCGACCATCTCGCGGGAGATGTCGGTGGCGGTGATCGAGACCCGGGTCGAGGCGGTGGGCAACGCGTCCTCGAGCAGCATCGCGACCGTGTAGGGCTCCTGGCCGCTGGAGCAGGCGGCCGACCAGATCTGCAGCCGCTCGGCGGGGCCGCGGGCGGACAGCAGCGAGGGCAGCACGGTCGAGGTGAGAGCGGTGAACGGGTCGCCGTCGCGGAACCACGAGGTCTCGTTGGTGGTGAGCGCCTCGACGATCGAGCGGGTGTCGTCCGGGCGCGGGCGGCTGCGGACGGAGTCGACGAACGCGTCGACGTCGGTCAGGCCCATCTTGCGGGCCAGGGGGAGCAGCCGGGCCTCGACGAGGTACTCCTTGCCCGGCGCGAGGACGATCGCGCTCTCCCGGTGCACCAGTTGGCGCACCCAGTCGAAACGGGTGGCGGTGAGGGTCATCGGAGTGCTCCCGTCGCGTGGATCAGGGGGGCGGGCTGCGGCGGGGTGCCGGGGACGGCGCGGCCGAGGTGGCGGGTGATCGCCTCGGCGACGCGGTCGAGCGGGAGGACCTCGTCGGCGAGGCCGGCGGAGGCGACGGCGCCGGGCATCCCCCACACGACCGAGGTGGCCTGGTCCTGGACGACGACGGTGCCGCCGGCGTCGCGGACGGCGCTCGCGCCGCTGCGGCCGTCGGCGCCCATGCCGGTCAGCACCACGGCGAGGACGGCGCCGTCGTAGGCGGTCACCGCCGTCCGGAACAGCGGGTCGACGGCGGGGCGGCAGAAGTTCTCCGGCGGGCCCTGGGACAGCACCGTCGTCGCGCCGCGGCCGCTGCCGCGCACGGTGAGGTGGTGGTCGCCGGGGGCGAGGTGGACGGTGCCGGGCAGCAGCGGCGAGCCGTCGGCGGCCTCGACGACGCGCAGCGCGGAGAGGCGGTCCAGCCGCTGGGCGAACTGGCGGGTGAAGACCGGCGGCATGTGCTGCACGAGCAGGACCGGCACCGGGAGCGTGGCCGGCAGCGCGGGCAGGACCTTGGCCAGCGCCTCGGGGCCGCCGGTGGAGGAGCCGATGACCAGCACCGCGGGCGCCTTGTGCGGCGTGCTGCGCGGCGCGGGCGGGCGGGGGGCGGCCGGGGCCGCCGCCACGGGGCGGGCCGCGCCGAGGCCGACCGGGCGCCCGGTGAGGGCCTTGATCTTCGGGATGAGCTGCTCGCGGACGCTCTCCATCGACTGCGCGACGCTGCCGACGTTGGCCGGCTTGGTCACGTAGTCGTTGGCGCCGGCGGACAGGGCGTCCAGGGTGGCCGAGGCGCCGCGCTCGGTGAGCGTGCTGAACATGACGATCGGCACGCGGTTGCGGCGGGCGCGGATGGCGCGGACCGCCTCGATGCCGTCCATCTCCGGCATCTCGATGTCCATCGTGACCAGGTCGGGCTGGAGCGCGTCGAGCTTGGTCAGCGCGAGCTTGCCGTTGACCGCCGTGCCGACGACCTCGATGGCGGGGTCGGAGGACAGCACGTCGGTCACGATCTTGCGGACGACGACCGAGTCGTCGACCACCAGCACGCGGATCGGGTCCACACGTCCTCCTGCTCCGGCGGCGACGGCCGGCGGGGGCCGTCGTCGGGGTCTCGGCAGCGCGGCGGGGGGCCTCAAGGTCAGCTCCGGTGCTGTTCCGGAACGTCCTCGGGCGTCCCACCCGCATCGCCTGTCCCAGGAGTTGTCGGCGGCCCCACCCGCCGGGTTGACGCGGGCCGCGCAACCGTTACGGGGGGAGGCGGTGACCAGGGGGCCCGCGGGGACATGTCGACCGGCCCGCACGGGTGGCTGCTGGGCGCCCGCCGCGCTGACCTGGGCGGATCAGGAGTGCTGCGAGTCGATCATCGGACGCGTGCACGCCCGGACGGCGTGTCGCCTCGTGTCCCGTGCACGCAGCCGATGATCAACCGGGGATCGACACCCCGCGGGTCAGCGGCCGGTGGCGCGGTGCCGGGGCTCGAGCAGCACGCCCAGGGCGCTGGAGTCGAGCAGGTCACCCATCGTCAGCGCCTGGACGACGCCGGCGAGGGCGTTCCACGAGCCGGTGGCGCCGTCGTGGGCGTCGAGGCCGCCGTCGGCGAACGCGCGGACGGCGAGCAGCTGGGCGGTCGCGAGCGTCCGGGTGCGGCCGGAGACGTGCGCGGCCCACGCGGCCTCGTGCATGGCGGCCGCCCACGGGCGCTGGGTGGCCCGGCCCTCGTCGACGGCGGCCCGCCAGCGCTCGCGGCCGCGGGCGTCCAGGCCGGCGAACGTGGCCAGCAGCGAGCTCAGCTCGGGCGTGGCCGGGCCGAGGTCGGCGTCCGCGCCGCGGGTGGCGGCGTCCGGGACGACGGCGGCGAAGGGGGTCACCAGCTCGCGGCGGACCAGCCGGGGCAGCACGTCGGCGGCCCACTCCCCCACCGCGGCGTCGGCGAGGACCTCGGCGGCCTGCCCGCGGACGTCGTCGTCGGCCTGGGCGAACGCACCGTGCTCGGGGCCGAGGACGTCCTCGCGCAGCAGCCGCTCCAGGGCGGCGGCGTTGCCGATGGTGCCGCGCTCGAGCTGGGCGACCAGGACGGCGGCGCGGTCCTCCCCCGGCTCCGGCGACACGGAACGCAGCTGGGGCACCGCGGCGGCGAGCTCGCGGGCGCGACGGGCGCGGACGGCCAGGACGGTGCGGTGGTCGCGGTCGGCGCCGCGGGAGCGGGCCCCGTCGGCGAGCGCGGTGAGCTCGGCGGGGCCGGCGGTGAGCCCGGTGAGCAGCACGTCGGCGACCGCGCGGCCGGCGGGCAGCCGCACCAGGTCGAACCCGAGCGTCGCGGCACTGACCAGCGAGTACGGCACGTCTCCCCCTCCGACGGCACCGCCGTGGAGCAGGCGGTCAGCCCATGCTCGCGGTGATCACCCCGCAACGCCACGCGGCCGTCACCCGATCGCCGGAGGGGCGGAGGGTGACGGCCGCGTGTCGCGCTCCGTCGGGTGACACGGAGGTGACGCAAGGTCACCAGAGGTTGCCCCCCTGCAGGGTCCCGCCGCGAGCGTGCGAGCGGTGGGGGGCAGGGGGGTCCTTCTTCACGCGCCGACGGCCTTCTGCACGTCGAGGGCGAGCAGCAGCTGCCCGTCGAGCTTGTAGGCGCCGCGGATGAGCTCGCGGGCCTGCCCGTCGAGGGTGTCCGGCGGGGCCTCGAAGTCGGCCGCGTCGACGTCGACGACGTCGGCGATCGAGTCGACCAGCAGGCTCACCGCCTCGCCGTGCAGCCGCACGACGATGACCACGGCGTCGGTGCCGGCCGGCCGCGGCGGGCGGCCCAGCCGCTCGCGCAGCTCGATGGCGGTGACCACCTGGCCGCGCAGGTTGATCAGCCCGGCGACGGCCGGCGGCGCCAGCGGCACCCGGGTGAGCTTCTGGCTGCGCAGCACCTCCTGCACGTGCTCGACCTCGACGCCGTACAGGTCGCCGTCGAGCCGGAAGGTGGCCAGCTGCCCGCTGGTGGCGCGGGTGGCGGTCTCGGTGGTCACGTCAGACCTCCAGCAGAGCGGACGCGGGGGAGTGGGTGTCGGTGGCGTAGAACGCCGGGTCGGCCGCGAGGATCGCGGCGCGGACGTCCAGGAGCTCGGTCACCTTGTCGCCGAGGACGGCGGAGCCGAGCAGGCCCAGGTCGTCGATGTCGCTGCGGACGGCGGCCCCGCCGTCGACGATGTCGAGGATCTCCTCGACGACGATCGCGACGCTGCGGCCGTGGTCGCTGTAGACGATGACCTCGAGCACCTCGCGCTGGCTCGTGCCGTAGGCGCCCAGGTGCCGGTCGAGCCGGACGATCGGCAGGATCGCGCCGCGGTACTGCACGACCTCCCGGTTGCCGACCCGCTCGACGGCCTCGGCGCGCACCTGCTCGAGGCGGGTGACGGTGTCCAGCGGGATCGCCACGCGGCGGCCCTCGCCGATCGCGGCCAGCAGCATCCGCTGGCGCTCGGTCTCGGCGCCGGTGGTGCCGGCGGCGGCCGCCTCGCGGGACTCCTGCCGCTCGCTGCTCTCGGTGCGCAGCGCGCGGCGGGCCAGGGCCTGGACGTCCAGGATGAGCGCCACCGCGCCGTCGCCGAGGACGGTCGCGCCGGAGTACAGGCCGATCGCCTTGAGCTGGCCGCCGACGGCCTTGACGACGATCTCCTCGGTGTTGATCACCCGGTCGACGACGAGGCCGAAGCGCCGGCCCTCCGACCGCAGCACGGCGATGACCACGTGGCCGTCGTGCCGGTCGGAGGCGAGGCCCAGGACGTCGGTGAGCCGGACGAGGGGCAGCAGCTCGCCGCGCAGCCGGTAGACCGGCGCGCCGCCGACCTCCTCGACGGCGTTGGCGGCCTTCTCGGCGTCGAGGCTGACCAGCTCCTGCAGGCTGATCTGCGGGATGGCGTAGCGGTCGCCGGCGCACTCGACGGTGAGGGCGGGGACGATCGCCAGGGTCAGCGGGATGCGCAGCCGGCAGACGGTGCCGCGGCCGGGCTCGGACTCGACCTCGATCGTGCCGCCGATGGACTCGATGTTGGTCTTGACGACGTCCATGCCGACGCCGCGGCCGGAGACGTTGGTGACCGCGGCCGCCGTCGAGAAGCCGGGCAGGAAGATCATCTGCAGGACGTCCTGCGGGCCCATGCGGGAGAGCTGGTCGGCGGTGACCAGGCCGCGCTCGACGGCCTTGGCGCCGACCTTGGCCGGGTCGATGCCGGCGCCGTCGTCGGCGACCTCGACGACGACCTGCCCGCTCTCGTGCTTCGCGCGCAGGGTGAGCACGCCCTCGGCGGGCTTGCCGGCGGTGCGGCGGCGGTCGGGGGCCTCGATGCCGTGGTCGACGGAGTTGCGGACCAGGTGGGTCAGCGGGTCCTTGACCGCCTCGAGCAGCGTCTTGTCCAGCTCGGTGTCCCGGCCCTCCATCTCCAGGCGGACGCTCTTGCCGCACTGGATGCCGAGGTCGCGGACGACGCGCGGCAGCTTGGACCAGATGTGGTCGATCGGCTGCATGCGCGTCTTCATGACGCCCTCCTGCAGCTCGCTGGCGATGAGGTTGAGCCGCTGCGAGGCGCGCACCAGGTCGGTGTCGGTGGAGCGGCCCACGTACTGGACGATCTGGTTGCGGGTCAGCACCAGCTCGCCGACCAGCAGCATCAGCGAGTCGAGCAGGTCGACGTCGACACGGATGGTCGAGTCGGCGACGGCGCGGCGCTGCTGCGCGCCCTGGCCCTCGGGGCGGGCGGCGCCGGCGGGCAGGCCGCCGTCGGCGTGGTCGTCGTGCACCTCGTCGTGGTGCTCGTCGTGCACCTCGTCGTGGACGGGGGCGGGCTCGGGCTGCGGCTCGGGTTCGGACACCGTCTCGGCGGCGGCCTCGACCACGGCCTCGGCGGCCGCGACGACCTCGGCGGCGACCGCGGGGGCGACCGCGGCGGGGGTGGCCTCGGTTCCGACGGCGGCGGGCGCGGGCGCGGCGGCGGGGGCCGGGGCGGGGGAGTCCTCCATGGCCGCGCTGATCTCGGCGACGACGGCGGAGACGTCCACGCCGCCCTCGCCACCGGTGGCCTCGATGGACGCGAGCAGCGAGCGGACGGTGTCGACCATCCGCAGCAGCACGCTCGTGCGCTCGGGGGTCAGCGCGAGGACGCCGTCCCGCAGCCGGGAGAGCATGTTCTCCCCGACGTGGGTGACCTCCTCGAGCCGGCCGAAGGCGAGGAATCCGCTGGTCCCCTTGATCGTGTGGATGGTGCGGAAGATGCTCGAGAGCCGCTCGCGGGAGTCGGGCTCCTGCTCGAGGGCGACCAGGTCCGTGTCGAGCTGGTCGAGGTTCTCATGGCTCTCGACGAGGAACTCCTCGACGATGTCGTCCAGACCGTCCACCGTTGCCTTCTCTCTCGCGTGCGGGGGACGGATCCGTCCCCGAATGGTCTTCGGCGGCCCGCCGTCCGACTCAAGGTGAGCGCCGGGCGGCCGCGGGGGTGCTCGGGTGCCTCCCGTGGCCGGCCGGGAGCGGCCGGCCACGGGAGGGCCGGTCAGTAGGTGAAGCGGGCGACGCCGGTGCGCAGGTCGGCGGCCATGCGGGACAGCTCGTCGACGGCGGTGCGCGTCTGGGTGAGCGCCTGCGTGGTGGAGTCCGCCGCCGTCGACACGCCGGTGATGTTGTCCGCGATCTGGCCCGAGCCCTGCGCGGCCTCCGACACCGACCGGCTCATCTCGTTGGTCGTGGCGGTCTGCTCCTCCACCGCGCTAGCGATGGTGGTCTGCCGGTCGCTGATCTGCGCGACGATCTGGCTGATCTCACCGATCGCGGCCACCGCGGCGGTGGTGTCGCCCTGGATCGCCTGCACGCGGCGGGCGATGTCCTCGGTCGCCTTGGCGGTCTCCTGGGCGAGCTCCTTGACCTCGTTCGCCACGACCGCGAAGCCCTTGCCGGCCTCCCCGGCCCGGGCCGCCTCGATGGTGGCGTTGAGCGCCAGCAGGTTGGTCTGCTCGGCGATGCTCGTGATGACCTTGACGACGTTGCCGATCTCGGCCGACGAGTCGCCCAGCTTGGCCACGGTCGCCGTCGTCGTCTCGGCCGCGGTCACCGCGCGGGCGGCCACCGCCGACGCCTCGGCGGCGTTCGTGGCGATCTCGCGGATCGAGGCGCCCATCTGCTCGGCACCTGCGGCGACGGTCTGCACGTTCCGGCTGACCTCCTCCGCCGCGCCGGCCACCACGCCGGACTGCGCCGAGGTCTCCTCGGCCGAGGCGGAGATCTGCGCCGAGGACGCGGACAGCTCCTCGCTGGAGGCGGCGACGGCGTCGGCCGAGGCGGCCACGGCGGACAGCACCGCGCGCAGGTTCTCCTGGGCCTCGCCCAGGGCGGCGGCCATGCGGCCGAGCTCGTCGCGCCCGCGGACCTCGGGGGTGACGGTGAGGTCGCCGGCCGCCAGGGCCTCGACCGAGCGCTGCACCGAGCGGACGGTGCCCACGAGCCGCCGGACGACGAGGACGGTCAGCCCGCCGGCGACCAGCGTGCCCAGCACCAGGGAGACCCACAGGGTGGTGGTGGCCGAGGAGACGATGTCCACGGCGTCGTCGGTGTCGGCCTGGCCGGCGTCGACCCGCCGCTCCTGCATGGCGTTGTACTGGTCCATGAGGACGTCGGAGCGGTCCTGCAGCGGGCCGGTGATGACGGCGGCCGCGACGGCCAGGTTCCCGGCGTCGGCCGCGGGCAGCAGCTGGGTGTCGGCGATCCTGTAGTAGTCCTCGACGGTGCCGCGGAACTCCTCGAAGGCCTCCTTGTTGACCGTCACCTCGGCATAGGCGTCGAGCTGGCCGTCGATGGTGTCCCGGCGCTCGCTCAGGTCGGCCCGCAGGGCGGCGCGCTGCTGGGCGTCCGCGATCGGGTACGTGTTGTACCGCGACCGGTCGCCCTGCCAGGAGCGCTGGATGTCGGCCAGGTCGGACAGCCGGACGACGTTGTCGTTGATCCGGGCGGCCGCGTCCTGGACCGCCGACAGCCGGTTGACGGCGAGGACGGTCATCGCGACGGCGACCAGCGCGAGGACGGCGACGGCGGCGCCGATCTTGACACCGACCGGGCGGTCGGCGAACCAGCCGCCGGTGCGGCCGGCGCGTTGCGTGCTCATGGGGAGTGCTCCTGGGTTCTGGGTGTGGCCGGGGGGTGGGGAAGCGGGCGCTCTCGGGACAGGAGAGTGACGGATCCGAAAAGGAACTGACGTCGTCCGGAAATGGCGTGTCGGTAACGATCCGAACACGGCCGTAATGGGGTGCGAGAAGCGACGCCGGGACCATTCCCGGCACCAAGTCGACAAGCGGCACAGCCGCGACGACCAGCGCGGACGACCAAGTCGACAAGACATCCGCGCAGGTGACGGTGCATGCGAGCGGCAGAAATGGCCATTTCTGCCGCTCCGGGCAGGGGCAGCCGCCGACGCCGTCGACATTGTCGCGGGAATGGCACCGGACTGGACCGTGGTCACCGGCCGCCGGGACGGATGACCATTCCCGGCGACCGGTGACCACGGGTCAGTGCGTGAAACGGCCGACGCTCGTCCTGAGCTCGGCGGCCATGCGGGACAGCTCGTCGACGGCGGTCCGCGTCTGGGTGAGCGCCTGCGTGGTGGAGTCCGCCGCCGTCGACACGCCGGTGATGTTGTCCGCGATCTGGCCCGAGCCCTGCGCGGCCTCCGACACCGAGCGCGACATCTCGCTCGTGGTCGCCGTCTGCTCCTCCACCGCGCTGGCGATGGTGGTCTGCCGGTCGCTGATCTGCGCCACGATCTGGCTGATCTCACCGATCGCGGCCACCGCGGCGGTGGTGTCGCCCTGGATCGCCTGCACCCGGCGGGCGATGTCCTCGGTCGCCTTGGCCGTCTCCTGGGCGAGCTCCTTGACCTCGTTGGCGACCACCGCGAAGCCCTTGCCGGCCTCGCCGGCCCGGGCGGCCTCGATGGTGGCGTTGAGCGCCAGCAGGTTCGTCTGCTCCGCGATCGAGGTGATGACCTTGACCACGTTGCCGATCTCCGCGGAGGACTCGCCCAGCTTGGCGACGGTGGCGGTGGTGGTCTCCGCGGCGGTCACGGCACGCGCGGCGACGGCGCTGGCCTGGGCGGCGTTCGTGGCGATCTCCCGGATGGACGCCCCCATCTGCTCCGCGCCCGCGGCCACGGTCTGCACCGACCGCGACACCTCCTCCGCCGCGCCGGCCACCACACCGGACTGCGCCGACGTCTCCTCGGCCGAGGCGGAGATCTGCGCCGAGGACGCGGACAGCTCCTCGCTGGAGGCGGCGACGGCGTCGGCCGAGGCGGCCACGGCGGACAGCACCGCGCGCAGCTCGTCCTGGGCGGCGTCGAGGGCGCGGGCCACGTCACCGACCTCGTCGCCCCGCTCGATGCCGGTGCGCGCCGTGAGGTCACCCGCGGCCAGGCAGGCCGCCACCACCTGCACCCGGCGCAGCGGGCGGACGACGGACCGCCCGACCAGCACCGCGCACAGCCCGGCGAGCACGAGCGCAGCCAGCCCCACGACGCTCAGCAGCACCGTCGCGCGGGTCTGCGCGGAGTCCTGCTCGGCACGCAGTTGCGCGGCCCGCTCCGTCGCCGAGGCTTGCATCCGGTCGGCCAGGTCGAGCACGGCGCCGTAGCCCTCGCCGGCCTCACCGCCGTTGATGCTCTCCAGCGCGGTGCGGTAGCCCTCGGGAGTGCCGGTCGACAGCCAGGTGACGACCTGGTCGTCCCACCGGAAGTAGTCGTCCCACGCCGGCCGCAGCCCGGCGAAGGCGGCGGCCTCCTCCTCGTTCATGGCGGAGGTGTCGACGTCGCCCAACCAGGCGTAGACGCCGTCCTTCGCCTCCAGCAGGCCGGAGCGGTTGTAGGCGTCGGGCGCCAGGGCGACCCCGGGGCCGAAGGTGACCGCGTCGGCGACCACCAGGCCCTGCCACCCGGTGACGTCGGCGATCTGGAAGCGGGCGGTCTCGGCCTCGGCCAGGACGGCGTCGGCGCGGCTGAGCTCCCCGGCGAGGTCGCGCTGCTCGGCGACGGCCGACAGGCCGGCGCCGGCGCTGACGGCGACCAGGACGCCGACCACGCCGAAGGCGAGGGCGAGCCGGCGGCCGATCCGCAGGGAGGAGAGCCAGGACAGGTGCACGGTGGTGCCTTTCCGGAGGTTCTGTGGGGTCTCAGTGGGTGAAGCGGCTGACGCTGGTGCGCAGGCCGGCGGCCATGCGGGACAGCTCGTCGACGGCGACCCGGGTCTGCGCCAGCGCCTGGGTGGTGGAGTCGGCCGCGGCCGAGACGCCGGAGATGTTGTCGGCGATCTGGCCGGAGCCCTGGGCGGCCTCGGCGACCGACCGGGACATCTCGCTCGTGGTGGCGGTCTGCTCCTCGACGGCGGAGGCGATGGTCGTCTGCCGGTCGGAGATCTGGGCGACGATCTGGCTGATCTCACCGATCGCCCCGACGGCGGCACCGGTGTCCTTCTGGATCGCCTCGACGCGGCGGGCGATGTCCTCGGTCGCCTTGGCCGTCTCCTGCGCGAGCTCCTTGACCTCGTTCGCCACGACCGCGAAGCCCTTGCCGGCCTCCCCGGCCCGGGCCGCCTCGATGGTGGCGTTGAGCGCCAGCAGGTTGGTCTGCTCCGCGATGCTCGTGATGACCTTGACGACGTTGCCGATCTCGGCCGAGGACTCGCCCAGCTTGGCCACGGTCGCCGTCGTCGTCTCCGCCGCCGTGACCGCCCGGGCGGCCACCGCCGACGCCTCCGCGGCGTTGGTCGCGATCTCCCGGATGGAGGCGCCCATCTGCTCCGCGCCGGCCGCGACCGTCTGCACCGACCGCGACACCTCGTCCGCGGCCGCCGCGACCACGCCGGACTGTGCGGAGGTCTCCTCCGCCGAGGCGGAGATCTGCGCGGAGGACGCCGACAGCTCCTCGCTGGAGGCCGCCACCGCGTCCGCGGAGGCGGCCACGGCGTCGAGCACCTCGCGCAGGTTGCCCTGGGCGCGGTCGAGGGCGTCGGCCATCCGGCCGACCTCGTCGCGCGACCGGATGCCGGTGCTGCGGGTCAGGTCGCCCTGCGCCAGCGCCTCGAGGGAGGCCTGGACGGTGCGCACCGGCCGGATCACCGAGCGGGCGGTCAGCCAGCTGAGCAGGACCAGCAGCAGGAAGCCCAGCCCGGCGACGACGAGGGCGATCGTCTCGTAGCGGGAGACGGTGTCCTGCAGCTCGCCCTGGGCCGCCTCCGCCTCCGTCTCCAGCGTGTCCTCGGCGGTGCCGACGGCGGCGTCGGTGAGGTCGTTGGCGGCCTGGATGTCCTCCCAGCGCACCCGCGCGCCGGCCTGGTCGGCCACGGCGCCGTTCACGAAGACGGTGATCGCGTCGGTGTAGTCGCCGTAGGTGTCCTGCAGCGCGGCGACCGCGGCGGCGCTGTCCCCGGTCAGCTCGATCCCGCCGAGCCCGGCGAGCAGCTCCCGCGGGGTGGCGACGTCGTCGGCGAGCTCGGCCAGCTGCTCGGCCGGGTCCTCGCGGACGATCGCCTTGAACCCGTCGACCTTGAGCTCGCTGGCCCGGGTGTCCAGCTGGAGCACCAGCTCCTGCGCCTCCTCCAGCGCCTCGACGCGTTCCTGGGCGTCGCGGACGGCGGCGTTGCCGAGCAGCGTCGCGCCGAGCAGCCCCCCGAGCGACAGCGTGCCGACGGCGACCAGCGCGCCGAACTTGACGGACAGCGGGCGGTCGGCGAACCAACCGGCACGCGGGCGGGATGTGGCGTCCACGAGAGCCTCCTGGGCTTCCTGTGCACGCTGCGACGGGTGTGACGGGCGTGCAGCAGGAATGGTGGCGGCGGCCGGTGCCCGCGCCCGGCTGCCGGAAACGCCCCGGGACGGATCGTTGCGGAAGAGGCGGTGACCACCCGCGGTGCCGTCGCCGAGTCGACGCACGTCGGGGGTGACCGGTCGGCTCGGCGGGCGTCCGCGCTGGTCGGAGCGGGGGAGGGGCGCCGTGTCGACCCGCCGCGGGCGGTGACCGCGCGACGGGGGAGCGGTCGTCCCGGACCGCCGCGCGACGCGCCGCGGCGGGGGTCAGGCGAGCAGGTCGCCGAGCAGCCGGAGGAGGGCGAGGGCGGCGGCCGGGTCGGCCACCCGCTGCGTCGCGGCCGTCTCGCCCTCGCCGACCTTGACGCCGAGGTCGTCCGGGCCGAGGGAGCGGAAGACGTCCTCGTCGGTGCGGTCGTCCCCGAGGTAGACGACGGCGGCGGCGCCGAGCTCGGTGCGCAGCCGGCGCACGGCGCTGCCCTTGTCGGCATCCACGAGGACGAGCTCGAGCACTGCCTTGCCCGGCTTCTTCGTCAGTGACGGATCCGCGATCGCATCCGCGGACTCCAGCAGCGCGGTGGCCGCGGCGGGATCGGGGACCTGCCGGACGTGGACGGCCACGCTGGCGGGCTTGACCTCCAGCCGCGCACCGGGGACGGCGGCCACCAGCGGGGCGAGCTGCCCGGCGAGGACGTCCCGGCGGCCGGCCAGCTCGCCGGTGAGCGGGCCGTCGAACTCGGCGCCGTGGCTGCCCACCCAGCGGTAGGGACCGGTGAGGCCGCTGACCGTCCGCAGGTCCTCGAGCCCGCGGCCGCTGACCAGCGCCACGGTCACGCCGTCGGCGGCGGCGATCCGGGCGAGGGCCTCGGCGGTGCCGGGGGAGGGGACCGCCGCGCTCGGGTCGCCGACCAGCGGGGCCAGCACGCCGTCGTAGTCGGAGGCGACCAGCAGCGGACGGCGGGCGGCCACCGCCGCCAGCGCGGCCGCCGTCCCCTCCGGGACGCTCACGCCTGGGCGCGCAGGGCGTCGAAGAAGGACGACGCCCAGTGGTCGAGGTCGTGCTTGGCCAGGTACCGGCGCATGGCGCGCATCCGGCGGGCGCCCTCGTCCGGCTCGATCCGCAGCGCGCGCAGCAGCTGGTTCTTCACGCCGGCGATGTCGTGCGGGTTGACCAGGAACGCCTGCTTGAGCTCGGCCGCGGCGCCGGCGAACTCGGACAGGACGAGCGTGCCGCCGAGGTCGCCGCGGGCGGCGACGTACTCCTTGGCCACGAGGTTCATGCCGTCGCGGTAGGGCGTCACCAGCATGACGTCGGCCGCGCGGTAGAGGGCGGCGAGCTCCTCGCGGGGCATCGACTGGTTGAAGTAGTGCACCGCCGGGCCGCCGATGGAGCCGAAGACCCCGTTGATGTGGCCGACCTGCTGCTCGATCGTCTCCCGCATGTGCACGTAGTGCTCGACCCGCTCGCGGCTGGGCGTGGCCACCTGGACCATGACCGTCCCGGGCGCCTCGACCGCGCCGTCCTCGAGCAGCTCCTGGAAGGCGTTGAGCCGGACGCTGATGCCCTTGGTGTAGTCCAGCCGGTCGACGCCCAGGATGATCTTGTCGGGCTTCCCCAGCTCCGCGCGGATCTCCGCGGCCCGGCTGACCACCTCCGGCGAGGAGGCCAGCTCGTCGAAGGCGGCGACGTCGATGGAGATGGGGAACGCGCGCGCGGTCACCGTGCGCCCGTCGTACTCGACCGTCGCCCCGCGGGTGGGCAGCTCGTGCAGCCGGCGGGCCAGCTGGACGAAGTTCGCCGCCGCGCTCGGCCGCTGGAAGCCGACCAGGTCCGCGCCCAGCAGCCCCTCGACGATCGCCGACCGCCACGGCAGCTGGGTGAACAGCTCGTAGGGCGGGAACGGGATGTGCAGGAAGAAGCCGATCGTGAGGTCGGGCCGGCGCTGCCGGAGCATCGCGGGCACCAGCTGCAGCTGGTAGTCGTGCACCCAGACGATCGCGCCCTCGGCGGCCACCTCCGCGGTCCGCTCGGCGAAGCGCTTGTTGACCTGCACGTAGGTGTCCCACCAGGTGCGGTGGTACTCCGGCTTCTCGACCACGTCGTGGTACAGCGGCCACAGCGAGGCGTTGGACATGCCCTCGTAGTAGCGGTCGACCTCCTCCTCCGAGAGCTCGACGGGGATCAGCGACATCCCGCCGGACTCGAAGGGCTCGGGCGCCTCGCCGGCCGAGCCGGACCAGCCCACCCACGCGCCGCCGCGGCCGGCGACGAAGGGCTCGAGCGCGGTCACCAGGCCGCCGGGGCTGCGCTGCCACCGCGTCGTCCCGTCGGGGTCGGTCACCTGGTCGACCGGCAGCCGGTTGGCCACCACGACGACGGGACTGTCCGCCCCCACGTCTCCCGCGCCTGTCCTGGCCATACGCCGTCGACCCTACTGAGGCGCCGCGGCCACGTCACCCGGGGGCCGGGTCAGCGGGCCAGTACGTACCCGGCGGCCGCGGCCCCGAGGCCGAGCACCAGCGTGGCCGCGAGGTATCCGGCCGCCCGGCCGACGGCACGCTCCTCGACCAGCCGGACGACGTCGGCACTGAAGTTGGAGAAGGTGGTCAGCGTCCCGCAGAACCCGGTGCCGACCAGCGCGACCACCGCCGCGGGCGCGTCGCCGAGACCCAGCAGCACGCCGAGCACGGCCGAGCCGGCGACGTTGACCGCCAGGGTGCCGGCCGAGGGGTCCCGTCCCGCACGGCCCGCGAGGCGCACGGCGAGCAGCCGCAGCGGCGCACCGACCAGCGCGCCGGCCGCGACCAGCAGCGGCGTCACGGCCGCCTCCGCCGCACCCCGAGCAGCCCGGCGGCCGTGGCGAGCACCCCGCCGAGCACCGAGGCCGCCACGTAGGCCGCGGCGAGCAGGACCCGGCCGAGGTCGGTGAGCTCGACGACCTCGACGGCGAACGCGGAGTACGTCGTGTAGCCGCCGAGCACGCCCACGGCGAGGAACGGCCGCACCCACGCCGGCTCCGGGCCCGTGGTGAACAGGCCGAGGAGGACACCCATCAGCAGGCACCCGGTGAGGTTGACCAGCAGCGTCGCCCAGGGCCACCCCACGTCGGGAGAGGGGAGCGCCTCGGCGACGCCCCACCGCGCCAGCGCCCCCAGCGCCCCGCCGACCGCCGCCAGGGGATAGGCCGCCGTCGGGGACCTCACCGCCGGCGGGTCTCGGGGAACAGCAGGTCGACGAACCGGGCGGCGGTGGGCTGCGGCTCGTGGTTGGCCAGCCCCGGGCGCTCGTTGGCCTCGACGAACACCGCGTCGGGGCCCTCGATGTCGGGGACGAGGAAGTCGACACCGGTAACCGGGATGCCGATCGCCCGGCTGGCCCGCACCGCCGCCTGCCCGATCGCCGGGTGCAGCCGGTCGGTGACGTCCTCGATGGTGCCGCCGGTGTGCAGGTTCGCCGTCCGCCGCACGCGCAGCCGCTGCCCGTTGGCCAGGACGTCGTCCATCGCGTAGCCGGCCGCCCGGACGACGTCGGTGGTGACGTCGTCCAGCGGGATCCGCGACTCGCCACCGGTGGCCCGCTCCCGCCGTCGGCTGGTCTCGCGGACCAGCTGGGCCACGGTGCTGCGGCCGTCGCCGACGACCTCCGCGGGCTTGCGCACCGCCGCGGCGACCACCTCGTGGTCGATGACGACGACGCGCACGTCCTCGCCGTCGACGAGCTCCTCGGCCAGCACGTCCGGGCAGAACAGCCGCGCGGCGTCGACGGCCCGGCCGAGCTCCTCCTCGCTGGTCACGCCCACGGTGATGCCCTTGCCCTGCTCGCCGCGGGCGGGCTTGACCACCAGCTCCCCGGCCTCGGCCAGCAGCTCGCGGGCGGGGCCGAGGTCGCCGCCGGGCACGGTCACGCCGCGGGGCACGCGCACCCCGGCGGCCTCGACGATGCGGCGGGTGACCCGCTTGTCGTCGCAGCGGCTCATCGCGACGGCGGTGGTGAACTCCGACAGCGACTCGCGGGTCAGCACCCGGCGGCCGCCGAGGGACAGCTGCATCTCGCCGAACTCGGCGTCGGTCACCTGGACGCGGATCCCGCGCCGCAGCGCCTCGTCGGCGATGATCCGCGCGTAGGGGTTGAGCTGGGTCAGCCCCGGCGGGCGGGCGGCGAACAGCGGCGTGTTGATCGGGTTCTTGCGCTTGACGCAGACCGCGGGCGCGCGCACGAAGCCGAGCTTGCGGTAGAGCGCGATCGCGCCCTTGTTGTCGTGCAGGACCGAGAGGTCGACGTAGGAGCGGCCGCGGCCGACGTACCGCTCGGCCAGCACCCGCACCAGTGCCTCGCCGACGCCGGGCGGCGCGCTCTGCCCGTCGACGGCGAGGCACCACAGGCTGGTGCCGCTCTCCGGGTCGCCGAACGCCAACACGTGGTCGACGCCGGTGACCGTGCCGACGATGCGGGAGGTCCGGGTGTCCTCGGCGACGAGGTAGGTGAAGGCGCGGGTGCGGTGGTTGGCCCACATGGTCTCGGGGTCGCCGGTGACCATGCCGTTGCGGGCGTAGATCTCGTTGATCGCCACCATGTCCTCGAGCGAGGTCACCGTGCGGACGAAGACGCCGCGGATGAGCTCGGGCCGGGGCCGGTAGCGGTAGAGGTCCAGCCGGTAGGTGTAGCTGGGGTCGATGAACAGCTCGTCGGGCGCGAGGCCGACGAGGACGTGCGGGTCGCGGGCGTAGATGCAGATGTCGCGCTGGCCGCTCTCCTCGGCGCGCAGCGCGGCGAGGATGTCGCGCATCTCGGTGAACGTCTGGCCGAAGACCAGGCGCCCCCACGCCAGGTCCAGCACGACGTCGGCGTCCATGCCCTCGAGCTGGTGCTCGGAGGGCCTGGTCCAGTTGCGTCCGGTGAGGTCGGGGATGCCGGCCACCGCGCTGCGGCGGCGGTGCCCGGCGAGCCGGGGTGCCACGGTGCGCCTCCTCAGACCCCGTGGTTCTGCAGCCACAGCTCCAGCAGGCCCAGCTGCCAGAGCTTGTTGCCGCGCAGCGGCGTGAGCTCCCCGTTGGGGTCCTCGAGCAGCCGGGACACGTACTCGGGGCGGAACAGCGCCCGCTCCCGCGCCGCCTCGCTGGACAGCGCGTCCTTCACCAGGCCGAGCACCTTGCCCTCCAGGTGGGTGATCGCCGGGACCGGGAAGTAGCCCTTGGGCCGGTCGATGACCTCCGGCGGGATGATCCGGCGGCCGATCGCCTTGAGCACGCCCTTGCCGCCGTCGGCGAGCTTGAGCTCCGGCGGGCACTGGGCCGCGAGCTCGACCAGGTCGTGGTCGAGGAAGGGCACCCGGGCCTCCAGGCCCCACGCCATGGACATGTTGTCCACCCGCTTGACCGGGTCGTCGACGAGCATGACCTCGCTGTCCAGCCGCAGGGCGGCGTCGACGGCGGTCTGCGCGCCGGCGCGGGACATGTGGTCGCGGACGAACTCCAGGCTCGGGTCGCCGTCGAGGGCGTACCGCTCGCCGACGAGCGCGCGCACGTCCTCCGCGCCGCGGTCGAAGAACGCCGCCGCGTAGCGCTCGACGGCCTCCTCGCGGCCGACGTCGGCCAGCGGCGGGTACCAGTGGTAGCCGGCGAAGACCTCGTCGGCGCCCTGCCCGGACTGCACCACCCGGATCGACTGGCTGACCCGCTCGGACAGCAGGTCGAAGGCGACGACGTCGTGGCTGACCATCGGCTCGGCCATCGCGCCGATGGCGTGGCCGAGCGCGGCGGCGAGCTCGTCGGAGGACACCCGGATGCGGTGGTGGTCCGTGCCGAACCGCTCGGCGATGACGTCGGAGTAGCGGAACTCGTCGCCCGCGTGCCCGCCGACGGTCTCGAAGCCGATCGAGTAGGTGGCCAGGCCGCTCTGCCCCTCCTGGGCGAGCAGGCCGACGATCAGGCTGGAGTCCAGCCCGCCGGAGAGCAGGACGCCGACGGGGATGTCGGAGACCAGGCGACGGCGGACGGCGACCCGCAGCGCCTCCTCGATCGCGTCCTCCCAGTCGCGGTCCGACCAGCCGGAGTGCTCGGGGCGCCGCTCGTAGGTGGGCTCCCAGTAGCGGTGCTCGCGGCTGGTGCCGTCGGCCTCGATCACCCGCACGGTGGCCGGCGGCAGCTTGCGCACGCCGTTGAGCAGGGTGCGCGGCGCCGGGACGACGGCGTGCCAGGTCAGGTAGTGGTGCAGCGCGACCGGGTCGATGGAGGTGTCGACGTCGCCGGCGCGCAGCAGGGCCGGCAGCGAGGAGGCAAACCGCAGCCGGCCCGGCGTCTCGGCGAGGTACAGCGGCTTGATGCCCAGCCGGTCGCGGGCCATGACGACGCGGCCGGTGTCCCGCTCGTGGATGACCACGACGAACATGCCGTGCAGGTGGTCGACGAAGTCCAGGCCCCAGTGGTGGTAGCCCTTGAGCAGGACCTCGGTGTCGCTGGTGGAGAAGAAGCGGTAGCCGTGGCCCTCGAGCTCGGCGCGCAGCTCCTTGTAGTCGTAGATGCAGCCGTTGAAGACCGCCTCGAGGCCCAGCTCGCTGTCCACCATCGGCTGGGAGCCGCTGGGGGAGAGGTCGATGACCGAGAGCCGGCGGTGGCCGAACGCCACCCGGCCGGCGCTCCACTGACCCTGGCCGTCCGGCCCGCGGGGGACCAGCGCCTCGACCATCCGCGCCACCGCGGTGGTGTCGGCCAGGGAGCCGTCGAACCTGATCTCGCCGGAGAGGCCGCACATGGGTTCGATCCAACCCCAGCCCGACGATCACCGCGACGCGATCGGCGGAGTTCACAGGAAGGTCACACGGCCCGGTTCCACGTGGAACCGGGCCGTGTCGGGCCGAGGCGGTGCGCCTCCCGGTGCGGATCAGCCGCGCGGCTTGCCCGGCTTGCGGGGGTGCGTGCCGGTCGCCGCCGGCGTCGTGCCGGTCAGTGCCCGGACCGCCGCGACGACGTCGACCAGGCCGGTGCCCTTGTCGAACGACGTCGTGTAGCCACCGACCGCGGTGTAGGCCGCGCCGTCGGTGTAGCGGTAGGCCGTCGACTTCAGCGCGGCCTCGACCTCGGCCGGGGTGGCCGTCGGATCGGCCTGGAACAGCTGGGCGACGATGCCGGCGATGTGCGGCGCGGCCATCGAGGTCCCGCTGATGGTGTTGAACGTGCCGATGTCGAGCGGGCCGGGGCCGTTGCGCGGGTCGAGGCCGGTGCCGCAGATCGGCAGCGTCAGCCGGCAGGCCGAGGTGATGTTCTCACCGGGTGCGGAGAGGTCCGGCCAGGTCGAGGGGTCGACCGAGGCGCCGCGCGAGGAGTACTCGCTGACCACGCCGTCACGGGTGCCGGTGTCCTGGTCGTAGTAGGAGGCCACCGAGAGGATGCCGCCGGTCGGGTCCTGACCCGGCGGGTTGGTCAGCGACGCCGAGCCGTCACCGCCGTCGTTGCCGGCGGCCCAGACGGTGACCACGCCCTCAGCGGCCAGCGCCCGCTGCAGCTTCACCGTCGCCGAGTTCGGGTCGAACTCCCCGCCGCCGGAGGGGCCGTAGGAGTTGTTGGTGACCCTGATCGGCGGACACTCGGCGGCCGGGACGTCGGCGCCGCAGGGGTGCTCGTGGTTCTCCAGCACCCAGTTCAGCGCCGAGTCGGCGCCGACGATGAGCAGCACCGCGCCGGTGCCGATCGACACCAGGGTCGCGCCGGGCGCCGCGCCCTGCAGCCGGCCGCCGTCGGTCAGCGTGGTGGGCCGGCCGGCGACGATGCCGCTCACGTGGGTGCCGTGCCCGCCGGCCGCCAGGGTGTCGGTGTCGACGACGCCGGGGACCGGGACCACGCAGTCGGAGGAGGTGTTGGTCTCGACCAGGCAGACGCTCTTGAGGTTGGCGACGACGGCGCTGCTGCCGTCGGCCTCACGGAAGTAGGGGTGCGTGGGGTCGACGCCGGAGTCGATGACGGCGACCGAGACGCCGCTGCCGTCGAGCGGCTGGCCGTTGGCGCCGGTGAACGTGGTGATCGCCTCGGCGCCGCGGGTGGCGGTGTTGGAGGTCTCCTGGCTGAACTCGATCGGGGTGTTGCCCTCGAGGTAGATGACGCCGGGCTCGCTGCGCGCCGCCTCCACCTGCGCGGCCGTCCCGCGGGCGACCACGACACCGATCCGCTCGAACTCGGTGACCGTCCGCATCCCGGTGGCAGCGACCGCGTCCCGCGCGGCCTGCGCGTCGGTGCCGTGCACCAGGACGACGGTCGGGTCGGCGCCGGCCAGGCCGGCCAGCTGGTCGGCCAGGAAGTCCTGGACGGGGGCGAGCGGGCCCGGGGCGGCCTGGGCGGGGGAGGCCAGGAGCGCGCCGGCGAGCAACGCGGCCACGCTCCCTCCCCCGAGGACGCGGCGGGACGACCGGTTCATGGGCTCTCCTCTTCGAGGGCGGGTCGGTGCGACCTGAGGAAACGAGCGGGTGCGACGACGGTCACGCCGGCGCGACACCCGGGCGTGTCGTCGGGTTCCGGGTACCGGGGGCGCCGCGCCCGTCCGTCAGGGTGGGCGCGTGTACGACGACCCGCCCGGAGAGGCGCCCTGGGCGATGCAGCTGGTGGCGCGCGTGGAGCGGGTCGGGCCGCCGGCCCGCACGGCCGTCTGCGAGGCCGCGGCGACGGCGGTCGTGCGCCTGCTCGCCGACGACCGGGCGCTGCCGGGTGGGGAGTGGGAGCCGCTGGTCCGCCGCTGGACCGACGGGGCCATCCGCAAGCACTGCCGGCGGGCCCGGGGAGTGGCCTGGGAGCGGGTCGGGACGCTCCCGGGCGTGACCGCCGCGGTGGCCGGCGCCGAGGTCCGCGCGCTGGTGCCGGGGCCGACCGACGCCATCCCCCCGGAGGTCGCGAAGCTGCAGCTGACCGGCAGCGAGCTCGACGACCCCGGCGCCCGGCCGGCGGTCGACCCGGAGCCGGGCGGCCCGCTCGTCGTCTCGGTCTGCCCGGAGCCGTTCCTCCCGCTGGGCAAGGCGGCCGCGGCCTGCGGTCACGCCGCGCAGCTGTCGGCGATGCGGATGCCCGACGGGCGGTTCGACGCGTGGGCGGCTGCCGGCTTCCCGGTGGTGGTCGAGCACCCCGACGTCGTGCGGTGGACGGCGCTGCGCCCGCGGGCGGACGTCGAGGTGGTCGACGCGGGCTTCACCGTGGTCGACCCGGGGACCAGCACGGCCCTCGCCCGCTGGGCGTGACCGGGTGTCGACCTGCTGTCCCCTCCCGCGCGCGGAGGCGACAGCAGGTCGACACCGCGCGCGCTCAGCCGTAGGAGAGGGCGACCGGCCGGCCGTCGATCTCGCGGACGTCGACGGGCCTGGCGCAGCGCGGCTGCCCTGGGTGGGACCGGCCCGACCTGCCGGAGCCGGTGGAGCAACGGAACGGCGAGGTCTGCCGGCGGCCGGTTGTCCCCGTCCCCCGGCGGGCAGGAGCGGCGCATGCAGACACGCACCCTCGGGTCCCTGTCCGTCCCCGCCATGGGGCTGGGCTGCATGGGGATGAGCGAGTTCTACGGCACCGGCGACCAGGCCGAGGCCGAGCGCACCATCCAGCGGGCCCTCGACCTCGGCGTCACCTTCCTCGACACCGCGGACATGTACGGCCCGTTCACCAACGAGCGGCTGGTCGGCAAGGCGATCGCCGGCCGCCGGGAGGAGGTGGTGCTGGCGACCAAGTTCGGCAACGAGCGCGGCGAGGACGGCTCGTTCCGCGGGGTCAACGGCAGGCCGGACTACGTGCGGCGGGCCTGCGACGCCTCGCTCGAGCGGCTCGGCGTCGACGTCATCGACCTCTACTACCAGCACCGGGTGGACACCACCGTCCCGGTCGAGGACACCTGGGGCGCGCTGGCCGAGCTGGTCCAGGCGGGCAAGGTGCGCACCGTCGGGATCTCCGAGGCCGCACCGGAGACCATCCGCCGCGCGCACGCCGTCCAGCCGGTGACCGCCGTGCAGACCGAGTACTCGCTGTGGAGCCGCGACCCCGAGGAGAACGGCGTCCTGGCCACCTGCGCCGAGCTCGGCATCGGGTTCGTCGCCTACTCGCCGATCGGCCGCGGCTTCCTCTCCGGCCGGATCCGCAGCGTCGACGACCTCGCGCCCGACGACTTCCGCCGGCACAACCCGCGGTTCCAGGGCGAGGCGTTCGAGCAGAACCTGCGCCTGGTCGACCGGGTGCGGGAGATCGCCGACGAGAAGGGCGTGACGGCGTCGCAGCTCGCGCTGGCCTGGGTGATGGCGCAGAGCGACCGCGGGGGCAACCCGGGCGTGGTGCCGATCCCGGGCACCAAGCGGGTGCGCTACCTGGAGGAGAACGCCGCGGCCGCCGACGTCGACCTCTCCGACGACGACCTGCGCCGGCTCGACGAGGCCGCCCCGGTCGGCGCCGCGGTCGGCGACCGCTACCCGGACATGTCCGGCGTCCACCGGTGACGAAGGACCTCCCTGCCCCCCACCGCTCGCACGCTCGCGGCGGGCCCCTGCAGGGAGGCCGGACTACGCGACGGCGCGAGGGATGACGGTCCCCAGCACGTCGGTGACGTGGGCGCGGGCGGCGGCGGCCAGCCGGGCGCCGACGTCGGCCCACGCGTCGCGGACCTCGCGCGCCGGCCACGCCTCCGGCTGCAGCGCCGGGGGCAGCAGCGGGTCGCCGGTGAGCACCGCCCGCATCTCCGCGCGCAGCTGCAGGTGGCACCCGAGCGCGGCCGGGCCCTCGGGCGGCGCACCGGCGACCGCGCGCAGCCGGTCGAGCACGCGCACCCAGGCGGCGCCGAGCCGGGGGAGGTCCCAGCAGCGGGCGGCCAGGTCGGCGTCGGACAGCCGCGGGTCGGCCACGTGCGCGGTGAGCAGGTCCAGCCGGGAGGTGCGCTCGCCGGCCAGCTCGGAGCGCACCTCCTCCAGCGCGACGGCGTGCGGCGACACCCACGTGGCCGGCGCCAGGGGGCCGAAGCCGGCGCGGGCCAGCGCGCGCCGCACCCGCTCGCGGGCCGCGCGGTCGGTCTCCGGGACGCCGTAGACGACCATCCGCCACGCGCCGTCCCACGGCTCCAGCCGCCGCCGGACCCGCTCGTCGCGGGCGGCGATCGCCGCGCGCAGCGCCGCGGTCGGGGCGAGCAGCGTCTCCCGCCCGCGCCGGGACGCGGACAGCCAGCCGGCGCGGCGCAGTGCCGACGTGGCGACCCGCGTGCTCGGCTCGGCCACCCCGCACGCCGCGAGGAGGCCGACCAGGGCCTGCAGCGGCACCGGGTCGCCGGTGACGGCGTCCAGGTGCTCGGTGCACAGGTCCACCAGCAGGTCGCGGACGGTCATGGCCCCATGCCTACCCCGCGCCCGGTCCCGGCTCCCCCGGAGGGCGCGCGATCATGGGAGGCGATGAACGCCCTCCTCGTCTGGTCGGCCACGGCGGTGGCCCTGCTGGTCGCCCTCGCCGGCCTGGCGTCCACCCTCGCCCGCCGGCGCATCGGCCTGCTGCACCTGGCCGGCGCCGCGGTGCTCGAGGTGCTGCTCGTCGTCCAGGCGGTGGTGGCGGCGGTGGCGCTGGCGGGCGGGCAGCGGCCCCCGGAGACGGCGACGTTCGTCGGCTACCTGGCCGGCGTCGTCCTGCTGCCGGTGGCGGGGGTGCTGTGGTCGCGCACCGAGCCCAGCCGCTGGGCGGGGACGGTGCTGGCCGTGGCGTCGCTGGTCACCGCGGTCATGGTGTGGCGGCTGGTGCAGCTCTGGGAGGCCCCGGGTGCCTGAGCGGGACGCGCGGGGCACTTCGCCGGGCGGGACCGCCGCCGGGCCCGGGCGGGTGCTGGTGGCCGTCTACGCGGTCTTCGCGCTGGCCGCCGGCGCGCGCGCCGGCGTGCAGCTGGCCACCCGCTTCGACGAGGCGCCGGTGGCCTACCTGCTGTCGGCCCTGGCCGCGGTGGTCTACGTGGTCGCCACGGTCGGGCTGGCCCGCGGCGGGCGGGCGGGACGGCGGACCGCCGTCGTCGCGTGCTCCGTGGAGCTGGCCGGCGTGCTGGTGGTGGGCGTGCTGTCGCTGCTGGACCGGGCGGCCTTCCCCGACGAGACGGTGTGGTCGGCGTTCGGCCGCGGCTACGGGTTCGTGCCGCTGGTGCTGCCGGTGCTCGGCTTGCTGTGGCTGCGCCACCAGGCCGAGGTGGCGGCGGGGGAGGAGGCGGCCGGGACCGTACCCGAGGACGGTCCCGGCCGGTCCTGAGCGGTCAGAAGTCGCCGCCCCCGAAGTCGCCGCCGAAGTCCCCGCCGCCGAAGTCGCCCCCGCCGAAGTCCCCGCCGCCGTCGTAGCCGCTGTCGGCCCCGCCGGCGAAGTCGGCGCCGGGGTCGCCGCCGTAGTCCCCCTCGGAGGCCGCGTAGTCGCCGCCGCCGTCGCCGGCCTCGGCGCCGTCCTGGTAGCCCTCGCCGTAGGCCTCCTCGTCGCCGCCGCCGAACAGGCCGCCGTCACCGAGGCCCGTGTCGAACAGCGCGTCGGCGACCGCCGTCCCGACGACGAGGCCGCCGATGGTGCCGAGCATGCTGCCGCCGATCGAGCCGGCGAAGCCGCCCATCCGGGGGCCGTAGCCGCCGCCGTAGCCGTACCCGCCGCCCCCGTAGCCGGGGCCGGGCCCGTAGCCCGCGCCGTAGCCGGGCCCGCCGTAGCCGCCGAAGGTCCGCTCGAGGAACCCCGGCTGGCGGAGCTCGGCGCGGGTGGCGACCCGGGCGAGGGTCTGGGCGTCGTCGCTGCGCGGGCGCTCGGACGCCGGCACGCCGGCCGCGAGCTGGGTGAGCACCTCCTGCCGCTGCTCCGGGGTGAGCTGGGCGAAGGCCTCCGCGTGCGCCTGCTCGATCTGGTCCGGCGGTGCGGTCCTGAGCAGGTAGCGGTAGCGCTCGATGGCCTGCTGGTCGGTCGGCGGGCGGTCCCCGGAGGCCCGCGGGGCGGCGGGCGAGGGCGGTGCGGCGGGCGGTGCGGCGGGCGTGGCGTAGCCGTCGTAGCCCCCGTAGGCCGGGGGTTCCGGCGCGCGGCGCCGGCCGAGGAGCCGGTCGAGCAGTCCCATGGCGTCTCCCTCCCGAGTGGTCCACGGAGGGGTGCCCATGAGGGCGCCGGGCACACCTGTCCGGGCAGGTCACCTGCCGGTCGGGAGCGGTCCGCCGTCGACAGCCGGTAGATTCGTTGCGTGCGACCGGACGGCCACCGACCGCGGGAGGGGCAGGGCCCGCCCCCCGGCGTGCTCCCCGGCCCGACCGGTCCCACCGACTCCCCGCCCGGTGACGGCATCCCCCCGCGCACCCGCGCCGCCGTGGCCGAGGCCACGGCGGCCGCCGGTGACGGCGCCGGCGACCGGCAGGCCGGCATCGTCAGCGCCGCCACCGCCGTCGTCTCCGAGCACCGCGGCGACCACTCCGCCTCCACGGCCCTGCCCGCGGTCCTGGCCGACGTCCCGGTCGCGGTCCTGCTCATCGACCAGGAGTCGGGCGCGGTCACCTACGCGAACACCGCCGCGGTCGAGATGGCCGGCAACGTCCGCCTCCCGGTCGACGTCGACACCTGGGGCGCGTCGGCCGGCCTCACCGACCTCGGCGGCGCGCCGCTCGCGCGCACCAGCGGCCCCCTGTCGCTGGTGGCCCAGGGCCAGCCGGTCACCGGCGAGGCGGTGCGGCTCTCGCCGGGCCGCAGCACCGACGCCGGCCGGGCCCGGGAGGACGACGGCGACGCGGACCGGCTGCTGTGGGTGACCGGCTTCCCGCTGTCGCAGCCGGGCAGCGGTCGGCGGCTGTCGCTGGTGGTGCTGCTGGAGGTCGAGAACGCCGGCGGCGAGGACGCCGACGCCGAGCTGCAGGCGCTGCGCGAGCGGGCCGTGGTGGCCACCGACATCGCGTTCACCATCACCGACCCCCGCCAGCCGGACAACCCGCTGGTCTGGGTCAACCCGTCGTTCTCCCGGATCACCGGGTACTCCTACGAGGAGTCGGTGGGCCGCAACTGCCGCTTCCTGCAGGGCCCCAGCACCGACCCGGCGACCGTCGAGCGGATCCGCGCGGCGCTGCGGACGCGGGAGGCGGTCACCGTCACGCTGCTCAACCACCGCCGCGACGGCACCGCCTTCTGGAACCAGCTCGCGATCAGCCCGGTGTTCGACGGCGACGGCGAGCTGGTCAGCTTCGTGGGCGTGCAGACCGACGTCACCGAGCGGGTCCGGGTGGAGGCCGAGCGGGAGGCCGCCTTCGCCGCCGAGCAGTCCGCCCGGCAGGAGGCCGAGCTCGCCCGGTCGGTCGCCGAGCAGGCCCAGCGGGACGCCGAGCAGGCGCAGCGCGACGCCGAGAGCGCCCAGGCCCGGCTCGCGCTGATGGCCGAGGCGACCAGCGCGCTGATCGCCACCCTCGACATCGCCGACGTGCTCGACCGGCTGGCCGCTCTCTGCGTGCCGCAGCTGGCCGACTGGACGGTCATCACGCTCGTCGACGAGTCCGGCGAGGTCCGCGAGCTGGTCTCCCGGGACCGCGAGCACCAGCGGACCGACCTGCGCCGCTTCGACGCCGGGCACGCCCTCCGGCTGCCGCCGGACTCGCCGAGCCAGCGCAGCATCACCACCTCGCGCGCGGTGCTGGTCGAGCGGCTGCCCGAGCGGCTGGCCGACGCCACCGCCTCCCCCGTGGCCCAGGAGATCGCCGGGCGGCTGGGCGCGGCGTCGGCGCTGAGCGCGCCGATGGTGGCCCGCCGCCGGACCCGCGGGGCGATCACGCTGGTGCGCACCTCGCCGGAGCGCCCGTTCACCCCCGACGACGTCGGGCTGGTCGAGGACCTCGCCCGCCGGGCGGCCCTGGTCATGGACAACGTGCGGCTCTACCAGCAGGAGCACGCCGTCGCCGACACCCTGCAGCGGTCCCTGCTGCCGGACCTGCCGGAGATCCCCGGGCTCGAGGCCGCCGCGCACTACGTCAGCGCCTCGACCGCCGCCGACGTCGGCGGGGACTTCTACGACCTGCTGCAGCTGCCCGACGGGTCGGTCGGGATGGTCGTCGGCGACGTCGTCGGCCACGACGTCGCCGCGGCCGCCGCGATGGGGCACCTGCGCGGGCTCATCCGCGCCTGCCTCTGGGACGCTCCCGACCCGTACCCGAGCACGGTGCTCACCCGCGTGGACCGGCTGGTGCAGGGGCTGCGGGTCGCCTCGCTGGCGACGATGGCCTACCTGCGCGCCCTCCCGCCGGACGGGCCCGGCGGCGCCTGGACCGCGCAGCTGGCCAACGCCGGCCACCCACCGCTGCTCCTGCGCTCACCCGACGGGTCCGTGACGCCGGTCGACGGCGTGACCGGCCTGCTGGTCGGCGTCGACGCCAGCGCCGAGCGGCGGACGCGGACCCTGCGGCTGCCGCCGGGCTCCACGGTGCTCGCCTACACCGACGGGCTGGTGGAGACCCCCGGCTCGGACCTCGACCAGGGCATCGCCGCGCTGGTGGAGCGGCTGTCGGCCACCCCGGCCGACGCCTCGCCCCGCGAGCTGTGCGACGCCGCGGTCAGCGGCACCCTCGACGGCCGCGACGACGTCGCGCTCATCGCCGTCCGCTTCGGCTAGGCGCGGGGTCCCGCCCGCCCCGACGCGGGCTCAGCCCCCGTTGTCCTCCACGAACCCGTAGCGGCCGCGGTGGAACAGCAGCGGGCGGCGGCCCGGGTCGGCGCCGAGGTCCAGCACGCGGGCCGCGACGATGGTGTGGTCGCCGCCGTCGTACTCCGCCCACAGCGTGCAGTCGATCCACGCGACGACGCCGTCGAGCACGGGGGAGCCGTGCCGGCTCGGCCGCCACGGGACGCCGGCGAACTTGTCGACGCCCGAGCGGGCGAACGCCGCCGACAGCCCGGACTGGTCCTCGGCGAGGACGTTGACGCAGAACCGGCCGATGTCCCGCAGCCGCGGCCAGGTGCTCGACGTGCGCGAGGGCGCGAGCGCCACCAGCGGCGGGTCCAGCGACAGCGAGCTGAACGACTGGCAGGTGAAGCCGATCGGGCCGCCGTCGCTGTCCGCGGTGACGACGGTGACGCCGGAGGCGAAGTGGCCGAGCACGTCCCGCATGACCCGCGGGTCGACGACCTCCGCCGGACCGCTCACGCCGTCGTCCCGGCCGCCGCCCGGGGGACCGAGCGGCCGCCGGCGCGGTACAGGGAGCTGGGCAGCTCGTGGCCGACCGCGGACTCGGTGACCCGCGCGGCCGCCAGCAGCGTGTCCAGGTCGATCCCGGTCCGCACGTCGGACTCCTCCAGCCAGTAGACGAGCTCCTCGGTGGCGATGTTGCCGCTCGCGCCGGGCGCGAACGGGCAGCCGCCGAGCCCGCCGACGGAGGCGTCGAGCTGGGTCACCCCGGCCTGGACGGCGGCCAGCGCGTTGGCCTGGCCGGTGCCGCGGGTGTCGTGGAAGTGCACCGCGACCGGCGTGCCGGGGCAGGCGCGGCGGACGGCGTGCAGCAGGCGGACCACCCGCGCCGGCGTCGTCGTCCCGATGGTGTCGCCCAGGCACAGGGCGTCGGCGCCGGCGGTGACCGCGGCGCGGCAGACGTCGACGGTGCGGGCGATCGGGGTGCGCCCGTCGAACGGGCAGTCCCACGCGGTGGCGACGACGACCTCCAGCGAGCCGCCGGCGCCGTGCGCCAGCGCGGCCACCTCGCCGACGCCGGCCAGCGCCTCGGCGGTGGAGCGGCCGGCGTTGGCCCGGCTGTGCCCGTCGGAGGCGGACACGACCAGCTCCAGGTGCGCGAGGCCGGCGTCGACCGCGCGGACCGCGCCGCGGGGGTTGGCGACCAGTGCCGACCAGTGCACGCCCGGCCACCGGGACAGCTCGGCGGCCACCCGGTCGGCGTCGGCCAGCGCCGGGACGGCCTTCGGCGACACGAACGAGGTCACCTCGATGCGGCGGACGCCGGTGGCGACCAGCGCCTCCAGCATCGCGAGCTTGCCCTCGAGCGGGACGGGGGCCTCCAGCTGCAGCCCGTCCCGCATGCCGACCTCGCGGACGTCGACCGCCGTCGGCAGCACCAGGTCGAAGTCCGACGGCACCGCTGCCCTCCTGTCTGCTCGCCCGGACGGGGGAACCCGACCATCCTGCTACGTGTTGGGGTTCCACGTGGAACGCAGGAGGTAATGACTGGGGTCGGTACACCGAGCCGAGGTGCGGGAGGGAGGCGCCGTGGACCTGGGTGGTGCCACGGGCACCCTGCCGCCCCCCGACCTGGGCAGCGCGTTCACGAACTCGCCGATGGGCGTGGCGCTGAGCACCCCGGAGGGTGTGCTGATCGAGGCGAACGCCGCGCTCGGCGAGCTGCTCGGCCGGGACCCCGGGACGCTGCGCGGCACGACGCTGTTCGCCGTCACCCACCCCGAGGACGTGGCCGGGGCGGTCGCCGTCTGCGCCGGCCTGCAGGAGAGCCGCGGCCGGGCCCGGCACGAGTGCCGGATGGTGCGGTCCGGCGGGGAGGTCGTGCCGGTCCAGGTGACGTCGTCCTGGGTCGACGGCACCCCGGGCGTCACCGCGCCGCACCTGGTCCTCGTGGTCGAGGACGTCACCGAGCGCAAGGCGATGGAGGCCCGGCTGCTGCACCTGTCGGCGCACGACCCGCTCACCGGGCTGCCCAACCGGCTGCTGTTCCGCGACCGGCTGCGGCACGCGCTCGAGCGCGGGCACCGCGAGCACACGCCGACCTGCGTGCTCGTGCTCGACCTCGACGGGTTCAAGGCGGTCAACGACCAGTTCGGTCACCCGGTCGGTGACGCCGTCCTCGTGGCCGTGGCCGGGCACCTCGCCTCGGTGCTGCGGGCCAGCGACACCGCGGCCCGGCTGGGCGGCGACGAGTTCGCCGTCGTCTGCGAGAACACCGAGCGGGCCGACGCCGAGGTGCTGGCCGCGCGGCTGCGGGAGGCCTTCCCCGGCTCGCTGTCGATCGGCTCGACCACCGTGCGGGTGGGCCTGAGCATCGGCATCGGCTCGGTCGACGGCGGCGTGGACCCGGAGGAGGCGCAGGAGGTGGTGGTCCGGGAGGCCGACGCGGCGATGTACGCCGACAAGGCCCGCCGCCGCTGAGCCCCTCGGGCGCGCGGCTCCCTCAGGCGCGCGAGCCGGCCCAGCCCACCGTGCCGGGCAGCCGGGCGAACACGGCGGTCAGCACCGGCAGCGGCAGCGCGAGCACGAGGAAGACGGTGAAGCCGGCGATGTCGTCGGCGTCCTGCGACGCGGCCCCCACGACGAGGGCGAGGAACAGGACGGCGACCGAGGCGAGCGCGGAGGCGAACAGGACCGTGGGGGAGTGCCGGCCCAGCAGCCGCGCCGCCCCGGTGACCAGCCCGGCCGCGCAGGGGAGCCCGAGCAGCAGCGTGACGGTGATCGGGTCGTCCTCGGCGCCGGTGAGCACCGCGACGAGGAAGGCCAGCGAGACCAGCGCGGTCAGGCCGCCGGTGACGAAGCCGAGCACGGCCGCGGTGGTCGCCGTCCCCGGCCGCCCGGGGCCGTGCGGCCACGCCGGAGGCGCGAGCGGCACCGCCGCCCAGCCGGGGCCGTACGGGGCCGGCGGCAGGGAGGGCGGGACCTGCCCGTAGGGCGGCACGGCGCCGTACGGGGGCGGTGCGCCGTAGGGAGGGTGGGCGCCGTAGAGCGGCTGGGCGCCGTACGTGGGCTGGTTGCCGTACGCGGGCGGCGGGGGCGGGGGGACGGACCCGGGCGGGACGACGTCCCACTCCTGCTCGTACGGCTGACCGGTCATGCGCCCAGTCTGCGGCCGCCGCACCCGCGCCCTCCGCTCCCGGCCCCGTGTCCACACCCGAGAGCGGCAGAAATGGCCATTTCTGCCGCACCTGTGGACGACGGCAGCAAGGAGTGGGCCGGTCGGTCCACCCTCTCCCGGTGCCCAGCGCCGCCCGCTTCGTCACCGGCGTCTTCGTCGGCAGCCACGCCGTGGCCAGCGGCGACCTGACGCCGCGGCAGCTGCGGTCGTTCCGCCGCGTCGTCCAGGGCGTCTACGCCGATCCCGCGCTGCCGTTCGACCACCGGCTGCGCTGTGAGGCGGTGGCCCTCCTGCTGCCTCCTGGCGCGGTCATCGGCGGCAGTTCGGCAGCGGGCTGGCACGGCGCTCCGTGGCCCGGGCCGAACGACCCCGTCACCGTCCTGCGGCCCGCCGACGTCGAGTGGAAGGGCCCTCGTGGGGTGCGGGTGCACCGGACGTCGGTCGGCCCCGACGAGGTCGAGGTGCGTGACGACATCCCGCTCAGCACCGCGCTGCGCACGTCCTGGGACGTCGCCGCGCTCGAGCCCCCGGGGACCGCGGTCGCCGCCCTGGACGCGATGGTCAGGGCGGGCTCCGTCTCCTGCGCGGACCTGTCGGCCGGCGTGCGCGCGGGCTCGGGACGGTGGGGCGTGACCAGGGTCCGCCGGGCGGTGTCCCTGGTCGACCCGCGGGCCGAGTCAGGTCCGGAGTCCCGGGTGCGGGTGGCGCTCGTGACGGCCGGCCTCGCGCCCGAACCGCAGTTCGAGGTCCGGCACGCCGGCTGCTTCGTCGCCCGGGTCGACCTCGCCTTCCCCGAGGCGCGGCTCGCGATCGAGTACGAGGGCGAGCACCACTTCGACGGCGTCCAGATCGTCCGCGATGACGAGCGCCATGCGCGGCTGACCGCGGCCGGCTGGCGGGTCATCCGCCTCAGCGCGGCCGACCTCCGCGTCCTGGACGCCGTCATCCGGCGTGTCCGGGCGGCGCTGCCCGCCTGACCCGGGCGGCAGAAATGGCCATTTCTGCCGCCCGCTCGGGTCAGACGCCGAGGGCGGCGCCGACGACGGCGCGGGCCTCCTCCTGCACCTGTGCGAGGTGGTCGGGGCCGCGGAAGGACTCCGCGTAGACCTTGTAGACGTCCTCGGTCCCCGACGGGCGGGCGGCGAACCAGGCGTTCTCCGTGACCACCTTCAGCCCGCCGATCGCGGCGTCGTTGCCCGGCGCGCGGGTGAGCTTGGCGGTGATCGGCTCGCCCGCCAGCTCGGTGGCCGTGACGTCCTCCGGCGACAGCTTCCCCAGCGCCGCCTTCTGCTCGCGGTTCGCCGGGGCGTCCACCCGCGCGTAGGCCGACGCGCCGTACCGCCCGGTCAGCTCCGCGTGCAGCTGCGACGGCGAGCTGCCGGTCACCGCCTGGATCTCGCCGGCCAGCAGCGCCAGGAGGATGCCGTCCTTGTCCGTCGTCCACACCCCGCCGTCGCGGCGCAGGAACGACGCCCCCGCGGACTCCTCGCCGCCGAAGCCGACCGACCCGTCGAGCAGCCCCGGCACGAACCACTTGAACCCGACCGGCACCTCGACCAGCCGCCGCCCCAGCCCGGCGACGACGCGGTCGATCAGCGACGACGACACCAGCGTCTTGCCGACGGTGACGTCCTCGCCCCACTCCGGGCGGTGCGCGAACAGGTAGGAGATCGCGACGGCGAGGAAGTGGTTGGGGTTCATCAGCCCGGCGTCGGGGGTGACGATCCCGTGCCGGTCGGCGTCGGCGTCGTTGCCGGTGGCGATCGCGTAGTCGGCGCGCTTGCCGATGAGCGAGGCCATCGCCGACGGCGACGAGCAGTCCATCCGGATCTTGCCGTCCCAGTCGAGCGTCATGAACCGCCACGTGGGGTCGACCAGCGGGTTGACGACGGTGAGGTCGAGCCGGTGCCGCTCGGCGATCGCCGCCCAGTAGTCGACGCTCGCGCCGCCGAGCGGGTCGGCGCCGATCCGCACCCCGGCCGAGCGGACCGCGTCGAGGTCGAGCACCGCCGGCAGGTCGTCGACGTAGGTGGCGACGTAGTCGTACCGCTGCGCCGCCGCGTGCGCCCGGGCGAACGGCACCCGCCGCACGCCGTCGACCCCCGAGGCGAGCAGCTCGTTGGCGCGGTCGGCGATCACCTTCGTGGCGTCGGTGTCGGCCGGGCCGCCCGACGGCGGGTTGTACTTGAAGCCGCCGTCGCGGGGCGGGTTGTGCGACGGGGTGACGACGATGCCGTCGGCGAGACCGCCGGTCTTCCCCCGGTTGGCGGCGAGGATCGCGTGGCTCACCGCCGGGGTGGGCGTGTACCGGCCGGCGGCGTCGACGAGCACGGTCACGTCGTTGGCGACGAGCACCTCGAGCGCGCTGGCCCACGCCGGCTCGGACAGCGCGTGGGTGTCGCGGCCGAGGAACAGCGGCCCGTCGTAGCCCTGCGCCGCCCGGTACTCGCAGATCGCCTGGGTGGTGGCCAGGATGTGCGCCTCGTTGAACGCGGTGTCGAACGCCGACCCGCGGTGCCCGGAGGTCCCGAACGACACCCGCTGCGCCGGCTCGGCCGGGTCGGGCACCAGCGTGTAGTAGGCGGTCACCAGCGAGGCGACGTCGACCAGGTCGGACGGGGCGGCCGGCTGGCCGGCGCGGGGATCGGTCACGCGCCGATCCTGGCCCGACCAGTGCCCGGCTGGCGACCCGGCGTCACCCCACCCGGGCCGTCGTCCGGCGAACCCGCAGCCCGTCGAGCAGCAGGCCGGCGGCCAGCGCGGCCCCGGCGCCCTCCCCGGCGCGCAGCCGCAGGTCCAGCAGCGGCTCCAGGCCGAGGGCGTGCAGCACCAGCTCGTGCCCGCGCTCGCGGCTGCGCTGCCCGGCGACCAGGCAGGCCTGCGCGCCGGGCTCGAGCAGCACGGCGGCCAGCGCGGCCACCGAGACGGCGAACCCGTCCAGGACGACGGGGGTGCGTGCGGCCGCGGCGCCGAGGACCGCCCCGGCCAGCACGGTGAGCTCCGGCCCGCCGAGTTCGGCCAGCGCCCGTGCGGGGTCCAGACCGCTCCCCGCCCGGGCCACCGCGGCGGCCACCACGGCGCGCTTGCGCTCGAGCACCTCGCTGTCGGCGCCGGACCCCAGCCCGGTGACCTCCGCGGGGTCGGCGCCGAGCAGCCCGGCGGCCAGCGCGGCGGCGACGGTCGTGTTGCCCACGCCCACCTCGCCGAGCGCGAGCAGGCCGTCGCGGGCGCCCAGCTCCCGCCCGGCGGCCAGCAGCCGCTCGACGTCGGCGGCGGTCAGGGCGGGGGCCGCGGCGAGGTCGCCGCGCGGGCCGGCGGGGCGGGCGTCCACCGCGCCGGGCAGCGGGTCGCCGTCCACCCCGGCGTCGACGACGACCGTCGTCAGCCCGGCCGCGGCCGCGGCGGTGGCGCCGACCGAGGTGCCGGCCAGCGCGGCGCGGACGACGTCGCGGGTGACGTGCCCGCCGTAGGCCGAGACGCCGAGCGCGGCGACCGGGTGGTCGGCGGCGGCCAGCACGAGCGCGCCGCCGCTGACGTCGCCGCGGCCGAGGGCCACCACGCGGTCCACCGCGCGGTCGAGCACGCCGAGCGAGCCCGGGGCAGTGAGCAGGCGGTCGGCCTCGTCGCGGGCGCCGACGACGTCCTCGCGGCCGGGCGCGCGCAGGTGCGACGGGGGAGCGGCCGGGCCGCCGTCGTCGGCGGGCCAGCGGTCCTCCAGGACGACGGCGTCCAGCGGCAGCCGCCGTGACCAGCCGGCGCGCTCCAGCCCGGGCGCGGGCGGGCGCTCGTCGGGCCAGCCCAGGCACAGCCAGCCGAGGGTGGCCACGCCGTCGGGCAGGCCGACCAGCCCGGCCAGTTCCTCGGGGCGGAACAGCGTCACCCACCCCATGCCCAGGCCCTCGGCGCGGGCGGCCAGCCACAGGTTCTGGATGGCGGCCGCACAGCTCCACAGGTCGGCGTCGGGGAAGGTCGCGCGGCCCAGCACGCCGGCCGCGGGGGTGCGCCGGTCGCAGCAGACGACGATCCCCAGCGGCGCCTCGCGCACGCCCTCGAGCTGCAGGTCGAGCAGCCGGCGGGCGGCGTCGGGCTCCATCTGCGCGGCCTGGCGCAGCCGCTCGCGGTCGGTGAGGACGGCGGCGCGGTCCCGGATGGCCGGGTCGCGGACGACGACGAACCGCCACGGCTGGCTGTGCCCCACCGACGGGGCGGAGTGCCCGGCGGCCAGCACCCGGCGCAGGACGTCGTCGGGCACCGGGTCGGGGCGGTACCGGCGGACGTCGCGGCGGGCGGCGGCGACGGCGTAGAACCCGCCGGCGTCGTCGGGCATGGCCCAGCCGGCGGGGTCGCCGGCCCGCTCCGCGGCGGACGTGGCGTCGCCGATGAGCGGGACCGGCCGGGGATACGTCACGGGTGCTGCCTCCGCAGCCGGGCGGGGGCCCGGCGGGCCCAGGCCTCGTCCAGCAGGTCGGCGACGACGGCCGGGTCGGCCGCGGCGAGGTCGACCCGCACGCCGGAGAGCCGCTCGCCCCACCACAGCAGCGACACCGCGCCGCCCTCGGCCGCGCGCGCCTCCGACTCCCCGACCATGACGTTGAGGATGCCCGGTGCCCACAGCGTCGCGAGCACGGCGGTCCCCAGCCGGAAGGACGGGCGGCCGTGGTGGTCGGCCTCGGTGACCTCCGGCAGCGCCAGCGCCAGCGCGCGGACGTCGTCCCCGGTCATCGACACGGCACGGCCGGCGGGCTGCTCACACGCCCAGCGTGGCAGCGACCCCCGGCAGTGCCGGCCCCGCGGTGCACGACCTCGGCGCGACGGGGACTCAGGCGTTCGCCGCGACGCCCACGAAGAGTCCGACCGCGATGAAGCCGACACCCACCCAGCCCAGCACGATGCCGGCGATCGCCATGCCGTCCCCGCCCTCGCCGCGCTCGCGGATCTGGCTGCGCGCGACGTACCCGAAGACGAGGGCCAGGACGCTGCCGATCCAGTAGAGCCACAGGATGCCCAGCACCATCGACGCGACGGCCAGACCGTTGGTGCGACGTGGGACGGGGTAGCCGTAGGGCGGGTACCCGTGACCGTACGGTCCGGGCGGCGGACCGTACGGGCCTTGCGGCGGGCCACCCGCGGGCGGGCCGGGGGACGGCCCGTACTGCGGCCACCCCTGCTGCCCGGTGCCGTACCCGGGCGCCTCCCACTGCGTCATGTCCGTCCTCCCCGTCCCGATCCCCGCGGGAGCGGACGGGGATCCGTCGTCCCGGCGCGGGTGCGGAGGGCAGGCTACGGAGCCGCGGGCCACGGGCCCGGCTCCGCCACCCCTGACGGGTCAGACGGCGGGCAGCCCGTGCACACGTCCGCGGAGGTGCTCGCTCCACGACGGCGACGGGCCCCGCGCGACTGCGGGGAAGTCGTCGCCCCCGACGGGCCGCTGACGACGTCTTCCCCGCAGTTGCCGAGGACGTTCCCGCGGGAACCTCCTCAGCCCTCGACGGCGTCCAGGAACCGACGGATCGTCTCGAGGAAGACCTCGGGCTGCTCCGAGTGCACCCAGTGGCCGGCGTTCTTCACCTTGACCAGCCGGGTCGAGGGGAACAGCTCGTCCATCCGCGCGCGGTCCTCGGGCAGCACGTAGTGGCTGTCGGCGCCGGCGACCCAGAGCACCGGGCCGTCGAAGGTGGCGCCCGGCGGCGGGTCGGGGAAGCCGCGCAGCTCGCCGAGGTCGCGCTCGAGGGTCTCCAGGTTCAGCCGCCACCGCCAGCGGCCCGAGCCCACGCCCTCGCGGACCAGGCTCTGCAGCAGGAACGACCGCACCATCGTGCTGGGCACCGCCTCGCGCAGCGCCCGGTCGGCGTCCTCGCGGGTGCGCAGCGCGCCGAGGTCCACCGCCTTCATCGCGGCGATGTAGGCGCCGAACGGCGAGGCCTCCTCGTCGGCGTCGTCGGTGCGGCCGCCGGTGAGCGGGTACTCGACCGGTGCGATGTCGACGACGACGAGCGCGCGCAGCAGCTCCGGCCGGCGCAGCGCCAGCTGCATCGCCACCTTGCCGCCCATCGAGTGCCCGACCAGCGTCACCGGCTCGCCGAAGGACTCCAGCTCCGCGGCCACCAGCCCGGCCATGTCCACGTAGTCGACCCGGTCGGTCCACGGCGAGTGCCCGTGGTTGGGCAGGTCGAGCAGCGTCACCCGGTGGCGGTCGGCCAGCCCCTTCGCCGCCGTCGTCCAGTTCTTGCCCTGGCCGAACAGCCCGTGGACGAACACCACACGCGGGCCGGACTCGCCGACGGTGCGCGCCGCCAGCCGCTCGTCGGAGGGCGCATCGGCGGTCACCCGGCGATTCCACCAGATCCGCGCGCGACGGCGACCTACCGTGCCGGGGACGACGGGGGAGGTCCCAGCATGCCCGGACGGCGTCGCGCCGCCACGACCACCAAGCGCCGGACCACGAAGCGGCGGACGGCGGCCCGCCGGCCGCCGGTGCCCGACCTGCCCACCGCCGGCCCCGGGGAGCGGGTGTGGGTGCTCGCCGTCCCGTTCCGCGCCCCGGCACCGGGCGCCGTCTGGCACGCCGGGCTGCAGGCGCACGTGTGGGTCGGCGCGCGGCTGCCGCCGGCGCTGGCGCCCTACGACCCGCCGCCCTACACGTTCGAGCGGTTCCTCGAGGACGAGCTCAACGAGACCCCGCGGCCGCTGCCCGAGGCCCGGCAGCTGGTGCCGCGCGAGGAGCAGTGCACCGGCGCGGAGGCCGTCGTCGCCTCGGCCGCGGCCGGGCACCGGGTGTTCCTGCTCGGCGACGACCCCGGCGTCGGCAAGACCGGCACCGCCGTGATGGCCGCCCGCGAGATCTGCGAGCTGCGCGGCGGCGAGCGGGTGCTCGTCGTGGCCGACCGCCCGGCCGCCATCACGATCCCGCACTGGACCCGCTCGATCGCCGGCTTCGGCGACGGCGGCCTGCGCTGGTGCGTCACCACCTGGGACCGGCTGGCGAAGGTCGCGAAGCTGCCGTTCGACGTCGTCGTCGCCGACGAGGCGCACATGGTCCGGCACACGACGACGCAGCGGTGGAAGCACTGGAAGGCGGTCTCCGGCCACGCGCGCGCCGAGGAGGCGCCCTTCGTCATCGCGGCCACCGCCACCCCGGCGCACACGCCGACGGAGCTGCCCTACCTGGCGCCGCAGTTCGCCCAGGTGCACGACGAGCCGCTGCGCGCCTGGGCCGACCTGCCCGCGAAGCTCGCCGAGCACGGGTTCCACGTGGAACGCGGCCGCTACGGCTGGGCGTGGACCGAGGACGCCGACGCCCGCCGCGCCGACCTCGCCCGCCTGCAGGGCTGGCTGGCCGGCGGGGACGGTCCGGACGACCCGCCGGCGACCCTGCACCGCCCGGCGCCGTGGGGCCCCGTGTCGGTGACCGGGACGCCGGTGGCCCTGACCCCCGCCGAGCGGGCCGCCTACGAGTCGGAGTGGCAGGAGTTCCGCGCGGAGATGCAGCTGGCCCGGAAGGCCCGGCAGAGCGCCCGCGGCCGCGCCGCGCTGCTGCGGTTCCGGCAGAAGGCGGGGCTGATCCGCGTGCAGGCGACCGTCGACTGGGTGCGCGCGCAGGTGGAGGCCGAGCGGCAGGTCGCGGTGTCGGTGGAGTTCGTGGAGACCGCGGCCGATCCGATCCGCGAGGCGCTGCTGGACTCCGGCATCGCCGTCGCCTCGATCTACGGCCGCGACCGGTTCGACGTCGAGGCCGAGCGGCTGCGCTTCCAGACCGGCGAGGCCCCGGTCTGCGTGTTCACCGTGACCGCCTCGATCAGCCTGCACGCCGGTGAGCTGCTGCCCGGCGGCACGACCGCCTCGCCGACGCCGCGGGTGGGGCTGTTCCACCAGCCGCGCTTCTCCGGCATCCAGGCCCGCCAGGTCACCGGCCGCACCCACCGCGACGGGCAGGTCTCGCCGTGGCGGGTGGCCTACGCCGAGGGGACGGTCGAGGAGCAGGTGGCCCGGGTGATGGTCGAGCGGCTGGCGGTCAGCGGGTCGACGGCGGGCGCGGACACCTCGGCCCTGCAGGAGATCGCCGAGCTGCTCGACGCCGACTGGCTGCCGCCGGCCGCGCTCACGGACGCCTGAACGACGCCGCGCGGCGCTACCGTCCGGCTCCGTGATCCCGGTCGCCGCCGTCGGAACCGCCCTGCTCGCCGCCCTCACCGTCCTCCAGCTCGCGCTGGCCGGCGGCGCGCCGCTGGGCCGGTTCGCGTGGGGCGGGCAGCACGTCGTCCTGCCGCCCCGCCTGCGGGTGGGCAGCGTGCTGTCGATCGGGGTCTACGCCGTGGTGGCGCTGCTGGTGCTGCAGGCGGCCGGGGCCGTCGACCTGCTGCCCGGCGGGCTCGTCGAGGTCGGCATGTGGGTCCTGACCGGGTACTTCGCGCTGGGCGTGGTCCTGAACGCGATCTCCCGGAGCCGGCCCGAGCGGCTGGTCATGACGCCGGTCGCCCTCGCGCTGGCCGTCGTCTGCCTGGTGCTGGCGCTGGCCTGAGCCGGCGCTACGCCCCCGGTTCGGCGTGCAACCGGCGGACCGCCGACGTGTGCAGGAAGCCGGTGATCCCGAGGACGGCCAGGCCGCCCACCGCGTGCAGGCCGCCCCAGACGGTCCCCTCGTCGGCCAGGGCCCGCAGCAGGCTCTGCCCGACGAAGGTCAGCAGGGCGAGCACCAGGGCGAGGACGACGTCCCGGGTGCCGGCGCGCGCCACCAGTGCCAGGACGAGGACCACGGCCGACAGCGCGGGGACGACGGTGAAGCCGTTGGTCTCGTGGGCGTCGAAGCCCCCGCCGAAGGCACCGATCCCGGCGAGGAAGAACTGCACGACGACGGCGAGCAGCAGCAGGGCCAGCGCCAGCCGGTAGGCGACCAGCGCCCCGTGCCGCGGTGCACCGGCTCGTGCCCGCGTCGTCGCCGGGGTCCCGTGAGCGGTCATCGGCGGCCTCCTGTCGGGTGCCTGCCGGCCAGCATCCGGCGGCGCCGGACCGGCGTCCAGGGCCTGTCGTCCCGGCGTAGGACCATGGGGGGCGTGCGGCGGGAGGCGAGCGTCCTGCACCTGGACCTGGACGCGTTCTTCGCCGCCGTCGAGCAGCGCGACAAGCCCTCGCTGCGGGGCCGGCCGGTGGTCGTCGGCGGCACCGGCGGGCGCGGCGTCGTCGCGACGGCGTCCTACGAGGCGCGCGCGTACGGGGCCCGCTCGGCCATGTCGACGGCGGAGGCGCGGCGCCGCTGCCCGCCCGGGACGGCGTTCCTCGGCGGCCGGTTCGGCGCCTACCGGCGCACCTCCGACGTCGTCATGGAGCTGCTGCGGGAGCTGTCGCCGCTGGTCGAGCCGGTGTCGATCGACGAGGCCTACGTCGACCTCGCCGCCGGTCCCGGGCACGACCTGTCCGTCGAGGGCGTCACCGCGCTGGCCCGCGGGCTCAAGGCGCGCATCGCCGAGGCCACCGGCGGGGTGACCGGCTCGGTGGGCGTCGGCAGCTCCAAGCTCATGGCCAAGATCGGCTCCGACCTGGACAAGCCCGACGGCCTCGTCGTCGTCGCGCCCGGCACGGAGCTGGACGTGCTGCACCCGCTGCCGGTGACCCGGCTCGGCGGCGTGGGCCCGGCGACGGCGGAGCGGCTGCGGCAGGTCGGCGTCGCGACGGTGGCGCAGCTGGCCGCCAAGTCGCTGCCCGACCTCGTCGCGCTGGCCGGGAAGGCGCACGGCAGCGGGCTGTACCAGCTGGCGCGGGCCGAGGACGACCGGCCGGTGGTGGCCGAGCGCGAGGCCAAGTCGGTGTCGCACGAGGAGACCTTCGAGCGGGACCTCACCGACCACGCCGAGCTCAACCGGCTCATCGACTCGATGGCCACCCGGGTGGGCGCGCGGCTGCGGTCCTCGGCGCTGTCGGGGCGGACGGTGACGCTCAAGCTGCGCCGCTACGACTTCACCACGCTCACCCGCTCGCAGACGCTGCCGCAGCCCACCGACGACGCCCGCCAGGTGGCCGCGATCGCCCGGCGGCTGCTCGGGGAGGCCGGCACCGGCGGGGGCCTGCGGCTGCTCGGCGTCGGCGTCTCGGGGCTGTCGCAGTACGCGCAGGGCGACCTGTTCGCCGACGACGACGCGGACGCGCCCGACGAGTCCGAGGCCGCCGCCGTCCTCGCGGAGGCCGCCCGGACCGCGGGGCCGGCGGACCGGCGGTGGTGGCCGGGGCAGGACGTGGTGCACGACGAGCTGGGCCCGGGCTGGGTGTGGGGCCGCGGGCTGGGCCGGGTGACGGTGCGCTTCGAGGGGCCGCGGACCCTGCCCGGCCCGGTGCGGACCCTCGCCGCGGACGACCCGGCGCTGCACCCGGGCGACCCGCCGGACTGGCGGCCCCCGACGATGGAGCCGTGAGCGAGAACCTGTGGGTGCGGATGACCGAGGCGGACCCCGGTCACTCGGCGGCCTACGTCAAGCGGTTCAAGGACCTGGCCGCGGGCGGGATGGACATCGTCGGTGAGGCGCGGCTGGTCGACGCGATGCTGCCGCGCCGGTCCCGGGTGCTCGACGCCGGCTGCGGCCCGGGCCGGGTCGGCGGCCACCTCGCCGCGGCGGGGCACGAGGTGGTCGGGGTCGACGTCGACCCGGTGCTGATCGCCGCCGCGGAGGAGGACCACCCGGGCGCGCGCTGGCTCGTCGGCGACCTGGCCGAGCTCGACCTGCCCGACCGGTTCGACGCGATCGTGTGCGCGGGCAACGTGGTGACGTTCCTGGCGCCGTCCACGCGGGTCGAGGTGCTGCGGCGCTTCCGCGCCCACCTGGCCGACGGCGGCCGGGCGGTGGTCGGCTTCGGCGCCGGGCGGGACTACGCCTTCGACGCGTTCCTCGACGACGCCCGCGCCGCCGGGCTGGCGCCGGACCTGCTCCTGTCGAGCTGGCACCTGCACCCGTTCACCGCGGAGTCGGACTTCCTGGTCGCCGTCCTCCGGGTCAGCTGACGTCGGCCAGCCGGCCGACCACCTGCAGGTCGCCGTCGAGCTGGACCACGAGCGTCTCGCCGTCGGCGCCGCGCAGGTGCGCCTCGAACAGCCCCCACGCGTCCACCTCCAGCCACTCGATCGTCGCGCCCGGCACCTCGGCGAGGGCGGCCGCGGCCACCTCGACGGCGACGTCGGCGGTCAGCTCCGGCGGCAGCGGGCGGCGAGGGGTGCGCACCCAGGCGTGCCGGCCGACGGTCTCGGTGCTGCGGTACACGGTGGCCTCCTCGGGTCCGTCGCGGCGCCGGGGTGTGCCGCGACGGGTCCGAGACTCGGCCGCCCGCCTGGGAGCAGCCTGGGGACGACGTGCCAGTTCCCCGCGATCATGGCGCCGTGACCATCGCCGGGCGGCGTGTCGCGGTCAGGACGCCATGATCGCGGGGAGGCCCCTCAGCGGCAGCCGAGGGCGAGGGTCAGCTCGAGGACGGTCTGCGGGTCGTCGAGGTGCCTGCCGAACAGCTCCCGCAGCTGCCCCATCCGGTAGCGCACCGTCTGCGGGTGGACGAACAGCTCCGCGGCCACCTGCTCGCGCCGGCCGTGGTGCAGCAGCCACGAGCGCAGCGTCTCCAGCAGCTTCTCCCGGGGGCCGGGAGCCAGCCCGTCGAGCGGGGCGAGCACCTGCGCGCGCAGGTCGGCCAGCGCCTCGCCGTCGGCGCGCAGGACCAGGTCGGCCAGCCGCTGCTCGGTGTCCACGGGCGCGTCGCCGTCGGGGGACAGGCCCACCTGCAGCGCCCGCAGCGCCCGCGAGTACGACGAGCGCGCCTCCTGCCACGGCCGCGCCGGCCCGACGACGGCGTCGCGGCCGGAGAGCACCTTGAGCAGCGCGGCGCGGGCGAACCCCTCGGCGTCGGGTACCAGCAGGACCGCCCGCTCGGTGGAGGGCTCGGCGCCGGGCAGGTCCTCGCCGGCCTGCAGCGTGCGCGCGTCGAGCACCGCCGTCGCGTCGCGGGCGCCGGCCTCGGACAGCAGGACGGCGGTGAGCGTGCGCGGCGGCGTCCAGTCCGCCCGCTCGGCGGCGGTGATCAGCTCGTACGGGGGCGCGCCGGTGACCAGCAGCTCGGCCAGCCGCTCCAGGTGCCGCCGCCGCACCCGGCCGCTGGCCGCCAGCTGGTCGGCGTGCCCGGAGGCGCTCGCCGCCGAGAGCTGGTCGATGTAGGCGAACACCAGCTCGGCGAAGCGGGCCAGCGCCGCGGCGGGCATGCCGGCCGCCACCGCCGTCTCGCTGAGGTGCCGCCAGGCCACCCGGGCGCCGACCCGGTAGGCCGACAGCAGCGCGTCCATCGACCGGCCGGTGCGCGCCTCCCCGCGGCCGAGCGCGTAGGCGCTCTCGATCGCGGGGTCCACCGGCCGGCTGGCGTCCGCGCCGCCGGTCGCGAGCTCCAGGAAGCCGCCGAGGGCGAGCTGGACGGCGTTCTCGATCTTGCGGCCCATCTGCCCGCGGAAGGCCTCCGCGTAGCTGGGCACCTCGACGACGATCGCCGCGACCGTCCGCTCGGCGACCGACGGCAGCTCCGTGCGCACCGCCGCCGCGACGTGCAGCGCGAAGGTCTCCTGCTGGGGGACCACGTGACCTCCCCGTGACACGGTTTGTCCTCTGCGAACAGTATCCGGCGGAACGTTCACGTCCAGGGCACAGGTAGTTGCACGTTCCGCAGGGAACAGTGAGAGCATGACCGCGACCGCTCCGCGCCCTTCCCCGGCCCGGCCGGCCCTCAAGGCGCTGCGCGACCGCGTCCTGCGCGTCGCCGAACTCGTCACCACCCCGCTGCTGCCCGCCGACTACCTCGACCTGATCGACCCGCTGCGCGCCGGCGCCGACCTGCGCGGACGGATCGAGGCGGTCGTGCCCGAGACCCGCGACGCCGCCACGGTGGTCATCCGGCCCGGCGCCGACTGGCAGCCGCACCGGCCCGGCCAGTACGTGCGCATCGGCATCGACGTCGACGGCGTCCGGATGTGGCGGGCCTACTCGATCACCTCCGACCTCGGCCGCACCGACGGCTGCTTCACCGTGACCGTCAAGGCGATCCCCGGTGGCAAGGTGAGCAACCACCTGGTCCGGCGGACCCGGCCCGGCACGATGGTGCAGCTCGACCAGGCCACCGGGGACTTCTGCCTGCCCGCGCAGCTGCCGGCCAAGGCGCTGTTCGTCACCGCCGGCTCCGGCATCACCCCGGTGATGGGCATCCTGCGCAACCACCCCGAGCTCACCGACGTCGTCCTGGTGCACTCCGCGCCCACGCCCGACGACGTCGTCTTCGGGACGGAGCTGCGGCAGCTGGCCGCCGACGGGCGGATCCGGCTGGTCGAGCAGCACACCGACACCGCCGGGATGCTCGACGCCGCGGCCGTCGCCGCCCTCGTCCCCGACCTCGCCGAGCGCGACACCTGGGCGTGCGGCCCGGTCGGCATGCTCGAGGCGCTGGAGGAGCACTGGGCCGCGGCCGGGCTCACCGAGCGGCTCTACACCGAGCGGTTCCGCCCGAAGGTGCTGGTCACCGGCGAGGGTGGCACGGTCACCTTCACGAAGAAGGGCACCTCGCTCGAGGCCGGCGGCGCCACCCCGATCCTCGACGCCGCCGAGGAGGCCGGCGTCCTCATGCCCAGCGGCTGCCGCATGGGCATCTGCTACGGCTGCGTGCTCCCGCTGCGCGAGGGCGCCGTCCGCGACCTGCGCACCGGCGAGGTGACCACCGCCGCCCCCGGGGACGGCGTCCTCGTCCAGACCTGCATCAGCGCCGCCGCCGGCGCCTGCGACATCGACCACTGACCGCTTCCGACCCAGAGGAGCACCGCATGACCGTTCTGCAGAAGAAGACCGTCAACCCCATCGAGCACCTCACCCCCGAGGACGTCGAGCTCATCGGCAAGGAGCTCGACGAGATCCGCCAGGGCGTGATGGACAGCCGCGGCGAGTCCGACGCGCGCTACATCCGCAAGGTCATCGACGTGCACCGCAAGATCGAGCTGGGCAGCCGCGCCGTGCTGCTGGCGTCCGGCTTCCCGCCCGCGTGGATCGCCGGGACGATCGGCCTGTCGATCGCCAAGATCCTCGAGAACATGGAGATCGGGCACAACATCCTCCACGGGCAGTGGGACTGGATGCGCGACCCGAAGATCCACTCCACGACGTGGGAGTGGGACATGGCCAGCCCGGCCGAGCAGTGGAAGCACTCGCACAACGAGCTGCACCACACGTACACGAACGTGATCGGCAAGGACAACGACCTCGGCTACGGCATCATGCGCGTCGACGAGGACCAGCCCTGGACGCCGATGTACCTCGGCCAGCCGCTGTGGAGCTTCATCAACGCCTGCTTCTTCGAGTACGGGATCGCCGCGTACGACCTCGAGCTCGGCGCCGTCATCGCCAAGAAGCAGACCGGCGACCCGGAGTTCCGCCGCCGGGCCAAGCAGGTGCTGGTCAAGATCGGCCGGCAGGTGCGCAAGGACTACGTCATCCACCCGCTGCTGTCGGGCCCGAACTTCCTGGCCACCCTGGCCGCGAACTTCACCGCCAACATCGTGCGGAACCTGTGGTCGAACTCGGTCATCCTCTGCGGGCACTTCCCCGAGGGCGTCGAGACCTTCGAGAAGAAGTCCATCGACGGCGAGACCCGCGGCGAGTGGTACCTGCGGCAGATGCTCGGCTCGGCCAACATCTCCGGCTCGAAGGCGATGCACATCCTGACCGGGAACCTGTCGCACCAGATCGAGCACCACCTGTTCCCGGACCTGTCGAGCAACCGGTACGCCGAGATCGCCCCGAAGATCCGCGACCTGTTCCAGCGCTACGGGCTGAACTACCACACCGCGCCGCTGCCGAGGCAGGTCGGCTCGGCCTGGCACAAGATCATCCGGCTGTCGCTGCCGAACGGCTGGCTGGCGAACACCAACGCCCGCAACCTGCCCTCGCAGCTGGCCAAGCTCTGGAAGATGACCACCGGGGAGCCGAAGGTCCGCCGCAAGCTCATCCGCGAGCAGGCCGCCATGGCCGCCGCTGCCGCCTGAGACCGCGCAGCCGGACGCACACGCGGAGGGGCCCGGGACGGATCACCGTCCCGGGCCCCTCGTGGGTCAGCGGCCGGTCAGGGCCGCAGCGCCGGCTGGGCGTAGTTCAGCCGGAGCAGCACGGACGGGTCGCCGATCGGCACCTCCCACACCGCGCCCCCTGCATCCGGGTCGACGACCTGCCCCGACCTCAGGAACGCCGCCACCTGCGCCTGCCCCTGCAGCGCCGACGGGTGGGTCAGCACCAGCAGGAACGAGTGCGGGTTGGGCAGCGGCGGCGTGGCCTTGTCGTTGCGGTAGAGGCTGGTCCGCGACCGCGGGTGCCCGGCGTCGACGAGCGTGTACGACGTCGGGTTGGGCACCGTCCGGTCGCCGTAGGCCACCTGGACCAGCACCCGCTGCGGGTCGATCAGCGGGGCGAAGGTCTCCGGGCTGCCCGGGCGGGACAGCCAGGTGGACCGGGCCAGGTGCTCCTGGATCTCCACCGCACCGGGCACGGTGACCGTGACCGGGCCCTCGCCACGCAGCGGCATCTGCGTGGTGAAGGTGTCCTGGGCGGCCTTGATGGTCGGGCCGCCCTGGACCCTGACCCAGTAGGTGGTGCCGGGCGCGAGCTGCTGCGCCGGGTGGGCGTAGAGCGTGTTGGTGGCCGGGTCCCGGACGACGCGGTCGACGCCGGTCCGCCAGCCGCCGCGCGCCTCCTGGACCGTGATCGACGCGGCGGTGGCCACGTCGACCGGCCTGCTGAGGCGGATGGCCAGCCGCGGGTCCAGGTCGAAGCCGTCGAGCTGGTTGAGCTGCTGCACCAGGCCGCAGCTGATCGCGGCGCCGCAGCCCGCCGTCGGCAGGTCCACCCGCCGGCCGGTCAGCTGGGCGGGGTCGCGGACGGTGAGGGTGTCGGAGGGGAAGACCGAGACCGGCTCGGCCTTCTGCGGGTCGGTGAGCGCGGGGGGCGCGGTGACCGAGAGGGCGGCCGTGAAGGCCAGCGCACCGACGAGCGACGTCGTCGCGCGGTGCCGGCGTCGTTGCTGCAAGGCGTCTCCAGGGGGGAGGAAGGGGGCGCCTCTTCCTGGTCTGCGGCGACTCGGATCACAAGCTGATCACGGGAACCGCAGGTCAGGACCGGTCCGTCCCCGTCCGGGGGGCCGGGAGGGCAGCCTCCCGG
>NZ_JBJGZJ010000013.1:0-127587 GCF_054050435.1 Geodermatophilus sp. SYSU D01036
AGACCTCGGCGGCGGGCCGGTCGGCGAAGGTGAGCAGCAGGGTCGGCGTCCGGTGCCGGGCGCGGGACCACAGCGTGACGCCGGGGAGCTCCGCGACCCCCTCCTCGATGCGCTCCGGGCATCTCCGCGGTAGTGCACGGGCGTCAGGACTCGGCGATGCGCTTGATCGCGGCCAGCGTCGCCGGGATGCCCTCGTGCGCCGCGCGCGTGCGCTGCTCGATCTGCCGCGGGGCGTCCTCGCCGTAGCGCTCGGCGAAGAACTCCAGGCCGGCGGGCAGGAACTCCCACGTCTCGGTCAGCCGGGTGCCGCCCTCGACCGGCTCGAGCAGGTAGCCCCACCGGACCAGCCGCCCGCTGACGAGCCACGCGAACTCCCGGCCGCGGTCGGCCGCCACCACCTGGCTGCGCGTCTCCCAGGTCCGCTCGGGCGTGACGTTGCGGCCGGTGAACCAGTCGCCGACCTGCCCGGTGGCGCCCTCGTCCCACCAGCAGGCGGCGCAGATCGGGCTCCACTCGCCGGTGCGGGTCACGTCGCTGACCAGGTCGTACACCTCCTCCGGGGAGGCGGCGACGACGATCGAGTCGGAGTGCGTCAGGGAGTCCACGCCCGGGAGTGTGCACGGGCGGCGCCAGGCCGCCGGGCATGCTGCCCCCGTGCACACGAGCTACGACGTCGCCGCCGTCCGCGCTGACTTCCCGGCCCTGCGCGCCGGGGCCGCCCACTTCGACGGGCCGGGCGGCTCCCAGGTGCCGCGCCAGGTCGCGCACGCGGTGGCGGCCACCCTGGGGTCCCCGATCGCCAACCGCGGCCGGCTGACCGAGGCCGAGCGCAACGCCGACGACGTCGTCCTGGCCGCCCGCGCCGCCGTCGCGGACCTGGTGGGCGGGGACCCGGGCGGGGTCGTCTTCGGCCGCTCGATGACCCAGCTGACCTACGACCTCTCCCGCACGCTGGCCGCCGCCTGGGGACCCGGCGACGAGGTCGTCGTCACCCGCCTGGACCACGACGCCAACGTGCGGCCGTGGGTGCAGGCCGCCGCCGCCCGCGGCGCGACCGTCCGCTGGGCCGACCTCGACCCGGACACCGGGGAGCTGACCGCCGAGGCGCTGCGGGCGGTGCTGTCGGAGCGCACCCGCCTGGTCGCGGTCACCGGCGCCTCGAACCTCATCGGCACCCGGCCCGACGTCGCGGCGCTCACCGTCCTCGCCCACGACGCCGGGGCGCTCACCTACGTCGACGGGGTGCACCTCACCGCGCACGCGCCGGTCGACGTCGCCGCGCTCGGCGCGGACCTCTACGCCTGCTCGCCGTACAAGTTCCTCGGCCCGCACCTGGGCTGCGTGACCGCCGCGCCGGCGCTGCTGGAGACGCTGCACCCGGACAAGCTGCTGCCCTCGACCGACGCCGTCCCGGAGCGGTTCGAGCTCGGCACGCTGCCCTACGAGCTGCTGGCCGGGACCACCGCGGCCGTCGACTACCTCGCCGCCCTCGGCGGCCCGGAGGGCGACCGGCGCGCCCGGCTGACCGCCGGGATGGCCGCCGTCGAGGCGCACGAGGACCGGCTGCGCGAGCGCATCGAGGAGGGGGTCGCGGAGCTCCCCGGCGTCACGCTGTGGTCCCGCGCCCGGCACCGGACGCCGACCCTGCTGCTCACCTTCGCCGACCGGCCCGCCGCCGAGGTCTCGCGTGCGCTGGCCGAGCGGCGGGTCAACGCCCCGGCCGGCAACTTCTACGCGATCGAGGCCTCCCGCCGGCTGGGGCTCGGCGACGCCGGCGGGCTGCGCGTCGGGCTCGCGCCCTACAGCGACGACGACGACGTCGACCGCCTGCTCGCGGGCCTGCGCGCCGCGCTCTAGCGCAGGTCGGGGAAGCCCTCCGCGAGCTGGGCGAACGCCGTCCGCAGCGCCTCCGCGAGGGAGCCGTTGCCGCCGGCCAGCCAGACCTCGAACGCGGTGGTCGCGGCCGCGCGCGTGGCGGTGGCGACCAGGCGGGGGAGCAGGTCGGCGGGGCTCTGGCCGCGGCGGCGGGCGACGTAGCGCGCCACCACCTCGTCGACCTCGGCGTAGCGCAGCTGCGAGTGCGCCAGCAGCGCCGGCTCGGTGAGGATCAGCCGCATCCGCTGCCGCAGCACCGGCAGGTCGGCCTCGGCGTAGTCGTTGACCTCGACGTAGGCGCCGAACACGGCGGGCAGCACCGGGACGTCGTCGCCGGCGGCGTCCAGCAGGGCGGCCAGCCGGGACACGTGGCCGGCGAAGTCCCCCCACACGGCGTCGGCCTTGCCGCCCACGTGCCGGAAGAACGTGCGCCGGCTGGTGCCCGCGGCGGCGGCGACCTCCTCGATGGTCACCTGCTCGAAACCCGCGGCGGTGAACAGCTCGAGGGCCGCGCGCTCGATCCGGGCGCGGGTGCTGCCGAGGCCGTCGTCCACGGCCGGTGGGACGGCGGTCATCGTCGGCGGGCTCACGCGCCCATCCTGTCCCACCCGGCCGCGCCGGTCAGCCCCTCGCCGGCCGGCGGCCACCCCCCTCGCTTGCCGGTGGCACCCGGTGTCTCTAACGTCCCCCGCATCCCGTTCCGCCGCTCTCCGGAGGCCCCGCATGCCCGAGACGACCGCCCAGACCGAGACCCAGGACGCGGTCGCGACCGCTGCGGCCGAGGAGGAGCTGGTCGAGGAGTCCCTCGTCGAGGAGGTCTCCATCGACGGCATGTGCGGCGTCTACTGAGCCGACCGGTCCCGTGACCCCCGCCGCTCCCGCCGCGGACGTCTTCGACCCGGCCCGACCCTGGCGGCGCACCCGGTCGGTGGCGCTGCGGCCGGAGCCGTTCGGGGCTCTCGTGTACCACTTCGGCAACCGGAAGCTGTCCTTCCTCAAGTCGAAGACGCTGGTCAGCGTCGTGGAGACCCTCGCCGACCACCCCAGCGCCGACGCCACGCTCGCCGCGTGCGGCGTCCCCGAGGCCCAGCGGCCCGCCTACGTGAGGGCGCTCGCCGACCTCGCCCGTTCCCAGATGATCGAGGTGCGCGCATGACCGCCGTCGTCCCCCAGCGCCCCACGGGTGGCCGGCTGGTCGACCAGTTCGAGTACGGCCTGGACGCCCCGATCTGCCTGACCTGGGAGCTCACCTACGCCTGCAACCTGGCGTGCGTGCACTGCCTGTCCTCCTCGGGCCGGCGTGACCCCCGCGAGCTGACCACCGCCGAGGCCGAGGCGGTGATCGACGAGCTGCAGCGGATGCAGGTCTTCTACGTCAACGTCGGCGGCGGCGAGCCGACCGTGCGGCCGGACTTCTGGCACCTGCTCGACTACGCCATCGGTCACGACGTCGGCGTCAAGTTCTCCACCAACGGCGTCAAGCTGAACGCCGAGCGGGCGCGGCAGCTGGCGGCCACCGACTACGTCGACGTGCAGATCTCCCTCGACGGCGCCACCGCCGAGGTCAACGACCGCGTCCGCGGCACCGGCTCGTTCGCCACCGCGGTGAAGGCCCTGGAGAACCTGGCCGAGGCCGGGATGCGCGACTTCAAGGTCTCCGTCGTCGTCACCCGGGAGAACGTCTCCCAGCTCGACGACTTCAAGGCGCTGACCGACCGCTACGGCGCGCAGCTGCGGATCACCCGGCTGCGCCCGTCCGGGCGCGGCGCCGACGTCTGGGACCAGCTGCACCCCACCCTGGCCCAGCAGCGCGAGCTCTACGCCTGGCTGCTCGCCAACGGCGACCGGGTGCTCACCGGCGACTCGTTCTTCCACCTGTCCGCCTACGGCGAGGCGCTGCCCGGCCTGAACCTGTGCGGCGCCGGGCGGGTGGTCTGCCTCATCGACCCGGTCGGCGACGTCTACGCCTGCCCGTTCGCCATCCACGAGCAGTTCCTCGCCGGCAACGTCCGCTCGCCGGGCGGCTTCCAGCGGGTCTGGCAGCAGAGCGAGCTGTTCGCCGAGCTGCGCAGCCCGCAGACCGGCGGCGCCTGCACGAAGTGCGCGCACTTCGACGCCTGCCGCGGCGGCTGCATGGCGGCCAAGTTCTTCACCGGCCTGCCGCTCGACGGGCCCGACCCGGAGTGCGTGCAGGGCTACGGCGAGACCGCGCTGGCCGCGCGCGACGCCGACCTCGTCGCGCCGCGCAGCCACCTGGACCACTCGCACACCGGCCCGGTCCGCGGCCAGCCCACGCTGCTGGGCATGCCGTCGCTCCCGCCGGCCAAGGCGTGCGACGAGTCGCCGCTGGCCGGCCTGCAGCCGGGCTGAGGCCTCAGCGGATCGGCGCCACCCCGGCGGGGCCCGGCCCGTCGGGGAGCAGGCCGGGGGCGAGGTCGGCCAGGGTCATGGTCAGGAGCAGGGCGACGAGCAGGGCGAGGGTGAGCACGGGGCACCTCCGGGACGACGTGCCCCCAGGCTGACCGCCGTCCCTGACCGGGCCCGGTGACCCGCCTGGGAGTCCGCTGGGTGCCCCTGGCCCCCTCGCAGGGCCCCGGCCCGCGCGGAGCGTGGGCCGGGGGCCGAGGGGGTCCTCCCTCAGGGGAGGTCGACGACGTCCTTCTCCCCGGTGTCGGGCTTCGAGCCGGTGGTCTTGGCCTTGACGAAGCTCAGCGCCGTCGCCAGCCGGTTGCCGGGGCTGTCCCAGTACTCGGCGGTGTCGCCGTCGACCTTCACCAGGACGACGGACGGGTCCTCGGGCCCCTGCGGCAGCCACGCCTCGACGCCGCCGTTCCACAGCTCCTTCTTCTTCGCGACGTCGTCGACGACGCGCGCGGTCCCGGTCAGCGACACCCAGGTGCCGCCCGAGCCGATGCCGACGTTGACCTGCGGCGAGGCCTGGACGTGCGCGAGCCACGGGGCGTCGTGCTCGGCGAAGAACCAGAGGCCGCCGTCGAACTCGACCTCCTGGAGCGCCATGGGCCGGCTGGTCAGCCGCCCGTCGGGCATGGTCGTGGTGAGGAAGCCGAACTTCTGCCCCTTGATGAGCCCGGCGACCTTGGCGGTGGCGTCCTGCGAGTCGGTGGTCATGCCCCTGCCCTTCCCCGGATCGGCCGCGCGACACGGGCGACACCCCGGCGTCCCGGAATGCACCGGCACCCGGTTGCCTTGCGCAACGTCGTGACGACGATCCAGGACCGGCCGGCGACGAGACCGGCCACGACCCCCGACCGGCCCGGGACCGCCCGCACCGCGCTCACCCTCGGCGCCTTCGTGGCCCTCGGGCCCCTCACCGTGGACATGTACCTCCCGGCGCTGCCCACCATCGCCGACGACCTGCGGACCAGCTCGGCCACGGTGCAGCTGACCCTCACCGGCACGCTGGTCGGCCTGGCGCTCGGCCAGCTCGTGCTCGGGCCGCTGTCGGACGCCCTGGGCCGGCGCCGCCCGCTGCTGGCGGGCACCGCGCTGCACGTCGTCGCCTCGCTGCTGGTGCTCGTCGCGCCGTCGATCGCGGTGCTCGGCGCGCTGCGCTTCCTGCAGGGCGTGGGGACGGCGGCCGGCGCGGTCATCGCGCTCGCCGTCGTGCGGGACCTGTTCGAGGGCCGGGCCGCGGCCACCATGCTCTCCCGACTGTTCCTCGTCCTCGGCGCGGCGCCGGTGCTCGCGCCGACCGTCGGCGGGGAGGTGCTCCGGGTCACCTCGTGGCGCGGCGTGTTCCTGCTGCTCGCCGTCTACGGCCTGGCGCTGCTCGCGGTCGGCTGGTTCGCGGTGCGCGAGACGCTGCCGCCCGAGCGGCGGCGCAGCAGCGGCGTCGCCGGGACGCTGCGCGGCTACCGGGCGCTGCTGCGCGACCGCGCCTACGTCGGGCTGGTGCTGGTCGCAGGGCTGACGATGGCCGGGCTGTTCAGCTACGTCTCGGGCTCCTCGTTCGTCTTCCAGGACCAGTTCGGCCTCGACGAGCAGCAGTTCGGCCTGCTCTTCGGCGCCGGCGCCGTCTGGCTGATCGGCGCCACCCAGCTCAACCCGGTCGTGCTGCGCTGGTTCTCCCCCGCCCAGGTGCTCGTGACCGGCGTCGTCGTCGGGGCGCTCGCGGGCGCGGTGCTGCTGGTGCTCGCGGGCACCGGCACCGGCGGGCTGTGGGCGATCGCGCTGCCGCTGTGGGCGGTGCTGTTCGCCTCCGGCCTGGCGCTGCCCAACGCCCCGGCGCTCGCGCTGTCCCGGCACGGCGAGGCGGCCGGCACCGCGGCGGCGCTGCTCGGCGCGGTGCAGTTCGGCGTCGGCGCTGCGGTCGCCCCGCTGGTCGGCGTGCTCGGCAACGACGCGGTCGCGATGGGCGTCGTCGTCCTGGCCGCGCTGGTCGTGGCGATCGCGGTCCTGCTGCTCGTCGTCCGGCCGTGGCGGCTGCCCGTCGACGCCGAGGCCGTCCCCGCCTGAGCCGCCCGGCCGCGGGGAACTGCCTAGGCTGACCCGGTGCCCGACCTGGCCGGCGCCGCGTGGCCGGAGCTGCCCGAGCGCCCGCTGCTGGTCGTCCCGCTCGGCTCGGTCGAGCAGCACGGGCCCGGCCTGCCGTTCGCCACGGACACGGTCGTGGCCGAGGCGGTGGCGCGGGCGGCGGACCTCGACGGCGTCCTGGCCCCCGCCCTCCCCTACGGCGCCAGCGGCGAGCACGAGGGCTTCCCCGGCACCGTCTCGATCGGCACCGAGGCGCTGACCACGCTGCTGGTCGAGTACGGCCGCTCCGCCTGCCGCTGGGCCGGCCGGCTGCTCGTCGTCAACGGGCACGGCGGCAACCTCGACGCGCTGCGCCGGGCCGTGCCGCTGCTGCGCGCCGAGGGCCGCGACGCCGCCTGGTCCCCCTGCGGCGTCCCGGGTGGCGACGCGCACGCCGGGCGCACCGAGACCTCGCTGGTGTTGCACGTGGAACCGGGGTCGGTCCGGTGCGGGGCCCTGGTCGCCGGCGTGACGACGCCGATCGGCGACCTGCTGCCCCGGCTGCGCGCCGAGGGGGTGCACGGGGTGAGCCCCACCGGCGTGCTCGGCGACCCGGCCGGCGCCTCGGCGGAGGAGGGCGCCCGCCTGCTGGCCGGCCTCGCGGCCCGCCTCGCGGCGGCGGTGGCCCGCTGGGACGTGGGCGACGACGGGCGGCTCCGCTAGCCCCGCGGGCCGCGGTCCCCCCGGCGCGCCAGGATGGCGGGGACACGACACGGGGAGGAGCCGCCGATGACCCAGCAGCCGGCCGTCGACCGGGGCGCGGAGGTGGCCGCGGGGCGCGGCGCCGTCGAGACCAACGGCATCAACGTCATCTCCGAGGAGGAGCGCCGCGGCCGCCCGCGCCAGCTGTTCTGGCCGTGGTTCGGCGCCAACGTGAGCGTCCTCGGCCTGGCCTACGGCTCGTTCCTGCTCGGCTTCGGCATCTCCGCCGGGCAGGCGCTGGTCGCCGGGACCGTCGGCATCGTCGTCTCGTTCCTGCTCTGCGGGCTCGTCGCGATCGCCGGCAAGCGCGGCTCGGCGCCCACCCTCGTGCTCAGCCGCGCCGCGTTCGGCGTGCACGGCAACCGGGTCCCGGCCGCGCTGTCCTGGGTCCTCACCGTGGGCTGGGAGACGGTGCTGGTCAGCCTCGCCACCCTCGCGACGGCGACGGTGTTCGGGCAGCTGGGCTGGAGCGGCGGGACGGCGACCCAGGTGGTCGCGCTGCTCGTCGTCGCCGCGCTGGTCGTGGCCGGCGGCGTGCTCGGCTTCGACGCGATCATGCGCATGCAGGCGGTGATCACCGTCGTCAGCGGCGTGCTCACCGTCGTCTACGTGGTGCTGGTGGTGGACGACGTCGACTGGTCGGCGGTGACCGCGGTCCCGGGCGGTACGACGGCGGCCGTCGTCGGCGCGCTCGTGCTGGCGATGACCGGCTACGGCTTCGGCTGGGTGAACGCCGCGGCCGACTACTCCCGCTACCTGCCGCGGACGGCGTCGACCGGCGGCGTCGTCGGCTGGACGACGTTCGGCGGCGCGCTGGCCCCGGTGGTCCTGCTGGGCACCGGCCTGCTGCTGGCCGCCTCGGACCCGGAGCTGTCGGGCGCGATCGGCGCCGACCCGATCGGCGCGCTCGGCGCCATCCTGCCGACCTGGTTCCTCGTGCCGTTCGTCGTCGTCGCGGTGCTCGGCCTGGTCGGCGGCGCGCTGCTGGACATCTACTCGTCGGGGCTGTCGCTGCTGGCCGCCGGGGTGCGGGTGCCCCGCCCGGTCGCCGCCGGCATCGACGGCACCCTCATGGTGCTGGGCGCGATCTGGGTGGTGTTCCTGGCCGACGCGAGCTTCTCGGTCCAGTTCCAGGGCTTCCTCATCACCCTCGGCGTGCCGATCGCCGCCTGGTGCGGGATCTTCCTCGGCGACCTCGCGCTGCGCCGCCGCCACTACGCCGAGGCCGACCTCTACGACGCCCGCGGCCGCTACGGCGCCGTCCCGCCGGTGCCGCTGCTGCTGCTCGCGGTGGGCACCGTGCTCGGCTGGGGGCTGGTCACCAACACCTACGCCGGCTGGCTGGACTGGCAGGGCTACCTGCTCGGCCCGCTCGGGCTCGGCGGCCGCGAGGGCGACTGGGCCTTCGCCAACCTCGGCGTGCTGGCCGCCTTCCTCGTCGGGCTGCTCGGCACGCTCGCGCTGCGCCGGGGGGCGGTGCGGACGCAGGAGGCCGCCCCGGCGGTGCCGGGACGGCCTCCTGCGTACTGAGCCGGTCAGCCCTGCAGCGTCTCCGCGAACAGCGGCACCGCGTTGTCCAGGGCGTACTCCGTGCCGAGGACCGAGCCGCTGGAGAAGGCGTTGACCAGCGTCTCGTCCTCGAGCACGAGCGCGTTGCCCTGCTGCACCGAGGGCAGCGTCTGCCACAGCGGGTTCGAGGTGATCTGCGCCGGGTCGACGAAGATCGGGAAGACGACGGTCAGCGGCGCGTCGAGCACGGAGACCTGCTCGTCGGAGACGGGGACGAAGAAGCTCTCCGTGGAGAGGTCCTGGATCGCCTGCTTGTTCGTGAAGCCCAGCGCCTCCATGAAGTCGACGCGGGTGTCGCCGCGGACGTAGGCGCCGAAGCCCTCGGAGGTGTACGCGCCGACGGCGACCTCGGTGCCGTCGAAGGCCGGGTTGGCCGCCGCGGCGTCGGCGAAGCGCTGCTCGAGGTCGCTCCGCAGCTGCGCGGCCTCGTCGCTCTTCCCGAGCGCCTGCCCGACCAGCTCGAGCTGCTGCTGCCAGGTGGTCACGTACTGCTCGGCGCCCTCGGGGATCCCCACGGTCGGCGCGATCGCGCTGAGGGAGTCGTAGCGCTCCTGGGTGCCGTCGGAGCGGGTGTCGAGGATGAGGTCGGGCTCCAGCGCGGCGATCGCCTCGAGGCTGGGCTCGAGCGTCTCGATGATCTCCGGCGCCTCGTCGTAGAGCCCCTCGGCCCACGGGCCGACGCCCTCGCCGCCGAAGCCGAGCCAGTCGCTCGCGCCGACCGGCTGCACGCCCAGCGCCAGGGCCGTCTCGGCGTCGGACCAGCCGAGGGCCACCACGCGCTGCGGCTCCTCCTCGATCTCGACGTCGCCGAAGGCGGTGCTGACGGTGACGGGGAAGGCGCCGTCGCCGCCGGCCGCGGGGGAGGACGCCGAGGACCCCGCCGTCGAGCCCCCGTCGTCGGAGCCGCAGGCGGCCAGCGCCGCGGCGGTGGTGAGGGCGGCCGCGGCCAGGGCGGCGCGCCGGGTGAGGGGACGGGACATGGACGGGCTCCTTCGGTCGGTCGGGGTAAGGGTAGCCTGACCAAACCTGGCCGCGGCACCGCGGGCGGTTAGGGTCCGGCCGTGACGCCCCCCTCCGGCTGGCTGGTCGTCGTCGACCCGCAGCGGGTGTTCGCCGACCCCGGCTCCCCGTGGGCGGCGCCCCGCTACGAGGAGGTCCGCCCGCGCATCCGGCGCCTGGTGGCCGCCTTCGGCGACCGCGTCGTCCTCACCCGGTTCGTCGCGCCGCGGGAGCCCGCCGGCGCCTGGGTCGACTACTACGAGCGGTTCCCGTTCGCGCTGCAGCCGCCCGACGCCCCGCTGTGGGACCTGGTCGAGGACCCCGGCCCGGCCCGGGTGCTCACCGCGACCACCTTCGGCAAGTGGGGCCCGGAGCTGGCGGAGGTGGTCGGCGCCGGGCCGCTGACCGTGGCCGGCGTGGCCACCGACTGCTGCGTCGTCTCCACCGTGCTGCCCGCCGCCGACGCCGGCGTGCCGGTGCGCGTGGTCGCCGACGCCTGCGCCGGCAGCACCGACGACGACCACCGGAAGGCGCTGGGCCTCATGGGCCTCTACGCGCCGCTGGTCGAGGTCACCACCACCGACGCCGTGCTGGCCGGGTGAGGCTCCCGCCGCCCCCGGACGCCCGGCTGCCCGACGGCTGGGCGGTGTGGCTGGACCCGCGCACCCGCCGCCTGGAGGACGGCGCGGCGCTGCTCGGCGGCTCGCCGCTGCGGCTGCTGCGCCTCGCGCCGCGCGCCCGCGACCTGCTCGCCGGCGACCGCCTCGTCGTCACCGGCCCGGCGACGGCGGCGCTCGCGGCGCGCCTGCAGGACGCCGGGGTCGCCGTCCCCGAGCCCGCCGGCCCCGCGCCCGGCCCGGACGGCGTCACCGTCGTCGTCCCGGTGCGCGACCGCGCCGCCGGTGTCGCCCGCCTGCTGGCCGCGCTGCGCGCCGACCCGGACACCGCCGCCGTGCGCGTGCTCGTCGTCGACGACGGCTCAGCCGACGCCCCCGCGCTGGCCGCGGCCGCCGCCGCGGGCGGGGCGGAGGTGCTGCGGCACGACCGCCCGCTCGGGCCGGCCGCCGCGCGGAACACCGGGCTGCGCGCCGCGACGACCGCCGCCGTCGCCTTCCTCGACTCCGACTGCGTGCCCCGGCCCGGCTGGCTGGCGACGCTGCTGCCGCACCTCGCCGACCCGCGGCTGGCCGTCGTCGCGCCGCGGATCACCGCCCTGCCCGCCGCGGACCCCGGGTGGGTGACCGCCTACGAGACGGCGGTCAGCGCCCTGGACATGGGCCCGGACCCGGGGCCGGTCGCGCCGCTGTCGGGCCTGTCCTACCTGCCCAGCGCGGCGCTGCTGGTCCGGCGGGCGGCGCTGGGCGCCGGCTTCGACGCCGGCATGCGGGTGGCCGAGGACGTCGACCTGGTGTGGCGGCTGGCCGCGGCCGGCTGGCGGGTGCGCTACGAGCCGGCCGCGCGCGTGGACCACGAGCACCCCTCGGCCACCGGCGCGTGGCTGCGCCGGCGGGCGGTCTACGGCACCGGGGCGGCGCCGCTGGCCGCCCGGCACGGCCGCGCCGTCGCGCCGGTCGTCGTGAGCCCGTGGTCGGCCGCCGCGCTGGCCCTCGCGCTGGCCGGCGGGCGCGCCGGCCGGGTGCTCGCGGCCGCCGTCCTCGGCGACGCGACGGTCCGCCTGGCGCACCGCGTCGCCGGCCCGGGCCGCCGCTCCCCGTACGGCCTCGCCGCGGCGCTGGTGCTGCGCGGGACGGCCGCGGCCGGCCGCACGCTCGCCCGCTCGGCCACCCGGCACCACTGGCCGCTGACCGCCGCCGCGGCGCTGGTGTCCCGCCGCGCGCGGCGGACCGCGCTGGCCGTCGCCGCCGCCGACGCCGTCCTCGCCTGGTGGCCGCACCGGGCGGAGGTGGACCTCGTGCGCTTCGCCGCCGCCCGCCGGCTGGAGGACCTGGCCTACGGCGCGGGCCTGTGGGCGGGCGCGCTGCGCCGCCGCGACCCGGCCGCGCTGCTGCCGGCGCGGCCCCCGTCGGTCTGACGCCCGGTTCGGTCGCTGGTGGAATCGTGCGATCCGGGTCACCATGTGCGGGCCATGACTCTCAGCCCGGGGGACACGTCGTGACCAGCGTCAGCCCGTGGCTCGCGCTGCCCGAGGGGCGCCCCACGCCCGGGCTCACCCGTCGCCTGCGTGCGGCGCACGAGACGCTGGTGACCCGCGGTGCCCCGCCGCCCCGGCCGGACGTGCGGTCGGTGGTCTGGGACTCCTGGCGGCGCAGCCTGGGCAGCGGCGTCGACCCGGACGGGCAGGGCCCGCCGGTCGACCTGCTCGACGACGACCTGGCCGCCTACCGCGCCGCCCACCCGCTGGCCCCGGTGCTGCCGGTGATCCGCCGGCTGCTGGTCGAGGACGCCGAGGCCGACCGGATGATCGTCGCGGTCACCGACGCCGACGGCCGGATGCTGTGGGTGGAGGGCGAGCACCGCCTGCGCTCGCTGGCCGAGACCATGAACTTCGTCGCCGGCGCCCGGTGGTCCGAGGAGGTCGCCGGCACCAACGCCCCCGGCACCGCGCTGGCCCTCGACCACCCGGTGCAGATCTACGGCAGCGAGCACTACCGCCGCCCGGTGCAGCCGTGGAGCTGCTCGGCCGCGCCGGTGCACCACCCGGTCACCGGGGTGCTGCTCGGCGCCATCGACGTCACCGGTGGCGACCACGTGGCCAGCCCGCACGTGCTCACCCTCGTCCGCGCCACCGTGGCCGCCGTCGAGTCGGAGCTGCGCTGGCTGCACCGCGAGGAGCAGCGCGACGCCGCCCGCGGCCCCCGGCCCGCGCCGCCGGTGCGGCCCGCCGCGCCCCGGCTGGACGTGCTCGGCCGCGAGCGCGCCCGGCTGACCCTGCCCGGCGGCCCGGTCGAGCTCTCGCTGCGCCACTCCGAGCTGCTGCTCCTGCTCGCCGAGGCGGCCGCCGCGGGCGAGGGCCGCAGCACCGAGCAGCTGGCCGCCGAGTGCCACGCCGGCGACACCGCCGCGGTCACCGTGCGCGCCGAGCTGTCCCGGCTGCGCCGGCTGGTCGGCGACGACCTGGTCGGCTCGCGCCCCTACCGGCTGCTGCGCCCGCTGGAGACCGACCTGGAGGCGGTGCGCCGGCTGCTCGACCGCGGCGCCGTCGCCGCGGCGCTGGACCGCTACCCCGGCCCCGTGCTGCCCCGCTCGACCGCGCCCGGCGTCGTCCTCGCCCGCCGCCGCCTCGTCGCCGCGCTGCGCGGCGCCGTGATCGCCAGCCGGCGGCCCGAGCTGCTGCTGCGCTGGACCGCCCTGCCCGAGGCCCGCGACGACGCCGCTGCCTGGCAGGCCTGCCTCGAGGTGCTGCCGGCCGGGTCCCCGCGCCGCGGCGCGGTCGCCGCCCACCTGCTCGCCCTCCGGCGGACCTCCCGCGCCTGACCCCGGGGCCCGTGGGGCGGAAATGGCCATTTCTGCCGCCCGGGGAATACGGCCCGGCGCGGTCCGCTTGGCACCGTCACGTGAGTGCCAGCACCGCCGCCCCGCCCGCTCCCGCGACCACGTCCCTGGCCACCCCGCGGGTGGCGGTCGCGCTGGTCGCGCTCGCGCTCGGCGGGTTCGCGATCGGCACCACCGAGTTCGTCACGATGGGGCTGCTGCCCGACATCGCCGACGGCGTCGGCGTGGACATCCCGACCGCGGGCCACGTCATCTCCGCCTACGCCCTCGGCGTCGTCGTCGGCGCGCCGGTCATCGCCGCGCTGGGCGCCCGGCTGCCCCGCCGCGCGCTGCTCGTCGGGCTCATGGCCGCGTTCCTCGCCGGCAACGCGCTGAGCGCGCTCGCCCCCGGGTCGGCGTCGCTGCTGCTGGCCCGGTTCGTCAGCGGCCTGCCGCACGGCGCCTACTTCGGCGTCGCCTCGCTCGTCGCCGCGTCGCTGGTGCCGCCGTCGCTGCGCGGCCGCGCGGTGAGCACGGTGATGCTCGGGCTGGCCGTGGCCAACGTGGCCGGCGTCCCCGCGGCCACCTGGCTCGGGCAGACGCTGGGCTGGCGCTCGGCGTACTGGGCCGTGGTGGTCCTCGCCGCGCTCACCGTCGCGGCCGTGCTCGCCGTCGTCCCCTCCTCGCCCGGGGCCCGGGACGCGAGCGTGGGGGGGGTGCTCGGCGCGCTGCGCCGCCCGCAGGTGCTGCTCACCCTGGCCGTGGCCACCGTCGGGTTCGGCGGCATGTTCGCCGTCTACAGCTACGTCGCGCCGCTGACCACCGAGGTCACCGGGCTCTCGCGCGGCGTCGTCCCCTGGGTGCTGCTCGCCTTCGGCATCGGCGGCGTGGTGGGGACCGCGCTCGGCGGCCGGCTGGCCGACATCGCGCTGTTCCGCTCGCTGGTCGCCACCCTCGTCGCGCTCGCCGTCCTGCTGGCACTGGTCGGCCCCGCCGCCGCCACCGGCCCCACGCTGCTGGCCGGGATCTTCCTGCTCGCCGTCGCCGCGTCGACGCTGGTCGTCTGCCTGCAGCTGCGGCTGATGGAGGTGGCCGGGGAGGCGCAGATGCTCGGCGCCGCGCTCAACCACTCGGCCCTCAACGCGGCCAACGCGCTCGGCGCGTGGCTCGGCGGCGTGGTCATCGCCGCCGGGTACGGCTACACCGCGCCGAGCCTGGTCGGCGTCGGGCTGGCCGTCCTGGGCCTGGTCGCGCTGGCCGGCAGCGCGGCCCTGCGGCGGCGCGAGCTGCGCGCCGTCGCCGCCTGACGCACGCTGCAACGGGCCTGCAACCTCTCTCCTGCGGCGGAGCTGCCACCGCCCGGCCGCACCTGCGGCTGTGTGACGTAATAGGATCCGCAACTGCGGATCCGCAGGTCACCCGGTCACAGGTAAGCGTGGCCTAAGTCACTCCGCCGTTGACAGACTCCGCCGCGGAGCGCCCGTGGAGCCGGGCGCGATCGCCTGCTGCAACGGAGCGGAGGATCCATGACCCAGGTCAGCATGAGGGTCGACGGCGTGACCTACACCGACGAGGTCGAACCCCGGACCCTGCTGGTCCACCACCTGCGCGAGGCCCTCGGCAAGGTGGGCACCGTCGTCGGCTGCGACACCAGCAACTGCGGCGCCTGCACCGTGCACCTGGACGGGCAGGCCGTGAAGTCCTGCACCGTCCTCGCCGTCCAGGCCGACGGCGCCGAGGTCACCACCATCGAGGGCATCGGCAGCGAGGGCGCCCTGCACCCGGTGCAGAAGGCCTTCCACGAGATGCACGGTCTCCAGTGCGGCTTCTGCACGCCCGGGATGATCATGGCCTCGATCGACCTGCTGAAGGAGAACCCGAGCCCCAGCGAGACCGAGGTCCGCGAGGGCATCGAGGGCAACCTCTGCCGCTGTACCGGCTACCAGAACATCGTCCGCGCGGTGCAGCAGGCCGCGGGGGAGATGTCCGGCTCCTCCGAGACCCTGGGAGCGCAGGCATGACCGTCACCGAGGACGCGGCCACCACCCAGACCCCGGCCCCGGACAAGGAGGTCGGGAAGGCCCGCCGCCGCAAGGAGGACGCCCGCCTCATCACCGGGCGCACCACCTGGACCGACAACATGGTCCTGCCCGGGATGCTGCACCTCAGCGTCGTGCGCAGCCCCGTGGCGCACGCCCGCATCACCGCCATCGACGTCTCCGCGGCCAAGGAGGCCCCCGGCGTCGTCGCGGTGTTCACCGGCCGCGACCTCGCCGACGAGCAGGGCTCCATCCCCTGCGCCTGGCCGGTCACGCCGGACATGAAGAACCCCGGCCACCCCTCGATCGCCGTCGACGCCGTGAACCACGTCGGCGAGGCGGTGGCGGTCATCGTCGCCCGCTCGCGCACCGCGGCCGCCGACGCCGTCGAGCTGGTCGACGTCGACTACGAGACGCTGCCGCCGGTCCTCGACATGGAGGAGGCCGTCCGCGACGGCGCCGAGCTGGTGCACGACGAGCTCGGCACCAACACCAGCTACCACTTCGTCTTCGACGCCGGCGAGGCCGGCACGGGCGTGGACACCGAGCAGGCCTTCGCCGACGCCGAGGTCGTCGTCAGCCGGCGGTTCGTCAACCAGCGGCTGATCCCGGCGTTCATGGAGCCGCGGTCGGTCGTCGTCCAGCCCCAGGGCGAGAACTTCACGCTGTGGTCGGCCACCCAGATCCCGCACGTGCTGCGCGTGATGCTGGCGATGGTCACCGGCATCCCGGAGCACAAGCTGCGCGTCGTCGCCCCCGACGTCGGCGGCGGCTTCGGCGGCAAGCTGCAGGTCAACCCCGAGGAGGTCCTCGCGCTGCTGATCGCGCGCCACCTCGGCAAGCCGGTCAAGTGGACCGAGACCCGCAGCGAGTCGCTGATGACCGCCCACCACGGCCGCGACCAGATCCAGTACATCGACATCGCCGCCACTCGGGAGGGCGACGTCAAGGGCCTGCGCGTGCGGCTGCTCGCCGACATGGGCGCCTACCTGCGGCTGATCACCCCGGGCGTGCCGGCGCTGGGCGCGTTCATGTTCCCCGGCATCTACAAGTTCCCGGCCTACCGCTTCGAGTGCGACGGCGTCTTCACCAACAAGGTCCCCACCGACGCCTACCGCGGCGCCGGCCGGCCCGAGGCCACCTTCGCCGTCGAGCGGATCATGGACGAGCTCGCCGTCGAGCTCGGGATGGACCCGCTGGAGCTGCGGCGGAGGAACTGGATCGACGCCGCGGAGTTCCCGTTCACCACCGTCGCCGGCCTCGAGTACGACAGCGGCGACTACGACTCGGCCACCCAGCAGGCCCTGGAGCTGCTCGGTTACGACGAGCTGCGCGAGGAGCAGCGCCGCCGGCGGGAGTCGAACGACCCGGTGCAGCTGGGCATCGGCTTCTCCACCTTCACCGAGATGTGCGGCCTGGCACCCTCCCGGGTGCTCGGCTCGCTGTCCTACGGCGCGGGCGGCTGGGAGTCGGCGTCGATCCGGATGCTGCCCACCGGCAAGGTCGAGGTGGTCACCGGCTCGACGCCGCACGGCCAGGGCCACGAGACGGCGTGGAGCCAGCTGGTCGCCGACCAGCTCGGCGTGCCGTTCGAGGACGTCGAGGTGCTGCACGGCGACACCGCCGTCTCGCACAAGGGCATGGACACCTACGGCTCGCGCTCGCTGGTCGTCGGCGGCACCGCGGTGGTCAAGGCGGCCGACAAGGTGATCGCCAAGGCCCGCCGGGTCGCCGCGCACCTGCTCGAGGCCAACGAGGACGACCTGGACTTCTCCGGCGGGAAGTTCACCGTCCGCGGGACGCCGGGCACCGGGATGTCGATCCAGGAGATCGCGCTCGCCGTCTTCGCCGCGCACGACTACCCCGAGGACATCGAGCCCTCGATCGACGCGGACGCGACCTTCGACCCGGTCAACTTCTCCTTCCCGCACGGCACGCACGTGTGCGCGATGGAGGTCGACACCGAGACCGGGTTCGTGAAGATCCGCAAGTACGCCTGCGTCGACGACGTCGGCACGATCGTCAACCCGCTCATCGTCGAGGGGCAGGTGCACGGCGGCCTGGCCCAGGGCATCGCGCAGGCGCTGTACGAGGAGGCCGTCTACGACGCCGACGGCAACCTCACCACCGGCACGTTCGTCGACTACCTGGTCCCCTCGGCCGCCGACCTGCCGCACTTCGACACCGGCAACACCGTGCACGTGGCGCCGGGCAACCCGATCGGCGCCAAGGGCGTGGGCGAGGCCGGCTGCATCGCCAGCACCCCGGCGGTGGTCAACGCCGCGCTCGACGCCGTCCGGCACCTCGGCGTGGAGGACATCCGGATGCCGCTGACCCCGGAGCGGGTGTGGCGGGCCATCCACGAGGGCGGCGACGGCGGGGACCGGGCCACGGCCGGGTCCAACGCCTACGGCGGCGCCCAGACCGAGACCACCGCCGGTGTCTCGACCCCCCAGTCCGCTCTCGGAGGTGACCGGTGATCTGCCGATACGACGAAGGAGTAGAGCCGTGATCCCCGCCCCGTTCGAGTACGTCCGGCCGACGACGGTCGAGGAGGCCGTCCAGGCGGTCGCCGAGGGCGGCGAGGACGTCAAGGTCATGGCCGGCGGGCAGTCGCTCATCCCGGTCATGCGGCTGCGCCTGGCCGCGCCGGAGACGATCGTCGACCTCGGCCGGGTGGCGGAGATGCGCGGCGTCCGCGAGGAGGGCGACTCCCTCGTCATCGGCGCGATGACCACGCACGCCGACGTCCTCACCGACCCGCTGATCGCGCAGCACGCGAAGCTCATCGCGGAGGCGACCGAGACGGTGGCCGACCGGCAGACCCGCCGGCGCGGCACCTTCGGCGGCGCCCTGGCGCACGCCGACCCGGCCGGTGACCTGCCGGCGGTGGCCCTCGCGCTGGACGCCGAGATGGTCATCGCCGGGCCGGGCGGGCGCCGGACGGTGCCCGCGCGGGAGTTCTTCGTCGACTACCTGACCACCGCCCTCGACGAGGGGGAGGTCCTGGTCGAGATCCGGGTGCCGAAGCTGGCCGGCGACTGGGGCGTGCGCTACGAGAAGTTCAACCGCGTGGCGCAGGCGTGGTCGATCGTCGCGGTCGCCGCGGCGGTGCGGCGCGAGAACGGGCACATCGCCGAGGCACGGATCGGGCTGACCAACATGGGCCCGACCCCGCTGCGGGCGTCGGCCACCGAGGCCGCGCTGTCCGGCGCCGCCGCGTCCCCGGACACGGTGGCCTCCGCGGCGCGGTCGGCGGCCGAGGGCACCAGCCCGAGCAGCGACCTCAACGCCCAGGCCGACTACCGCGAGCACCTCGCGCAGGTGCTCACCCGCCGCGCGGTCACCGCCGCCGCCGGGCTGTAGCGTCCGGCACAACCCCGGCTCCCGCCCGTCCCCTCGGCCGGCCCGCCCTCCCGGGCGGACCGGCCGAGGTCCGTTCCCACCCCGGAGGTCGCACCGTGCAGCTGGAGAACTCGTTCACCGTCCCCGTGCCCGTCGACGAGGCCTGGCGGGTCCTGCTCGACATCGAGCGGATCGCGCCGTGCATGCCCGGAGCCGCGCTCGACTCGGTCTCCGGTGACGACTTCACCGGCCGGGTCAAGGTCAAGCTCGGCCCGATCAACCTGACCTACCAGGGCAAGGCGTCGTTCGTGGAGAAGGACGAGGCCGCGCACCGCGCCGTCATCGACGCGCGCGGCAAGGACCAGCGGGGCAACGGGACGGCGGCGGCCGTCATCACCGCCCGGCTCCAGGGCGAGGGGACGACGACGCGGGTCGACGTCCTCACCGACCTCAACATCACCGGCCGCCCGGCCCAGTTCGGCCGCGGCGTCATGACCGACGTCGGCAACAAGCTGCTCGGCCAGTTCGCCGACAAGCTCGCCGCCCAGCTGGCCACCGGCGACGACGTGACCGTGGACCGGGCGGCGGCCGCCGAGCAGCAGGAGCCGACCGTCGCCGGGACGGTCGCCGCCACCGCGGCGGGGGCCGCCGAGGAGGTCGCCCAGTCGGTCGAGCAGGTGCCCGGCGACAACGCGGTCGCGGAGAAGGTGCGCCAGACCGGCACCGCCGCGCGGGAGGCCGCGGCGTCCGCGACGGAGGCCGCGCGGAAGCCGGGGAAGAAGTCGCCGACGAAGAAGGCCGCCGCGGCGTCGTCCCCGTCGCCCACGGAGACCGCGCCGATCACCGCCCCGGTCACCGGCGCCACCGACACCGTCTCGATCCCCGCGGTGTCGGACACCGCGCCGGCCGCGTCCGACGCCGCCCCGGCGGCCTCGGACACCGCGCCGGCCGCCGCGGTCGGCGGGCCGGTGCCGAGCACGCCGCCGTCGCGGAACACCGCCCCGCCGAGCCGGCCGGGCACCGGCGCCCCGCCGCGCAGCACCCCGGCCGCGACCCCGGTGCGCCCCCAGCCGGCCGCGGAGCCCGAGCCGATCGACCTGCTCGAGGTGGCCGGCGGCGCCGCGCTCGCCCGCTACGCCGGTCCCGGCGCCGCCGTCCTCGCGGTGCTGCTGCTCATCCTGTTCGCCGCCCGCCGCCGTCGTTCCTGAGCGCCGGGCGCCGGCGAGGAGCCGCGGGCGCGTTGATCATCGAGTTGTCGCCGCCGACACGCGCGGGCGCGCCACTGCGAGCGGCAACGTCTCGATGGTCACGCCGGCGGCATGTGCGTCGGTGGGCGGAGGCGGGTGTCAGCCCCGCCCGCTGTGTTGATCATCGGACGCGTGCACGGTGTTGCGGCGTGTCCGGCCGTGTCCCGTGCACGCGGCCGATGATCGACTCCTGACGGCGGCCAGCTCCTCCAGCCAGGTCAGCGCGGCGGCGGCCACCGCCTCGGGCGCCTTCCCCAGCGAGTGGTCGCCCGGCACCGCGGACACGGTGGCCACCGGGACGCCGTCCAGCGCCGCGACGACCTCCGCGGGCCGGCCGAACGCGTCGGTCTCCCCCTGCACCACGACCAGCGGCACGCCGGCGCCGGTCAGCTCGCCCGCGCGGCTGCGCTCGGGCCGGCCCGGCGGGTGCAGCGGGAACGCCAGCGCCAGCACGCCGTCCGCCCCCAGCGCCGTCGCCGTCCGGCAGGCCACCCGGGCGCCGGCGCTGCGCCCGCCGAACACCAGCGGGCCGGTCAGCGCGCCGCCGGCCCGCAGCGCCTCCACCACCGCGGTCCAGGCGACGTCCAGGCGCGGCGGGGCGGGTGCGATCCGCTTGCCGGCCACCCGCCACGGCTGCTCCACCCGCAGCACCCGCCAGCCCGCCGCGGCAGCAGCGGTCGTGACGGCGACCAGGTCGGCCGACCCGGCGCCCCCGCCGGCGCCGTGCCCGAGCACGAGGGTGCCGCGGGCGCCGTCGGCCGGTCCGTCGGCGTGCACCGCGGCCGGGCCGAGCGGGGTGCCGACCGGTGCGGGGGAGCTCACCGGGCCAGCAGCGCGTCGACCGCCCCCGCGAGGCCCGGGGCGACGACGGCCGGCGCGGGGTAGCCCGGCGGGTAGACGCGCTCGCTGCGCGGGAACCACGCCCCGGTGAGGCCGGCGCGCTCGGCGCCCAGCACGTCCCAGCCGTGCGCGGCCACCAGCGCCATCCGCGACGGCTCGACCCCGCAGGCGCCCGCGGCCCACAGGTAGGCCTCGCGGGAGGGCTTCCAGGCGCGCACGGTCTCGCTGGTCAGCGTCCGCTCGACCAGCGGGGTGACCCCGCCCCGCTCCAGCCCCGCCTCGGCGACGCCGGGGGAGCCGTGCGACAGCGTCACCACGCGCACGCCGGCGTCGTGGAGACGGCGCAGCGCGGGCTCGACGTCCGGGTGCGGCGACAGCTCGAGGAAGGCGTCGGCGACCTCCGCGCGGGCGCCGTCGGGCAGGTCGGTGAGCTGGGCCAGCGCCGAGTCGAAGGCGGCGCGGAAGGGCAGCCAGACGCCGGCCACCGTGGCGGCCGTCCCGGTGTGCAGGGTGCGGCCGAACACGGTGGGCAGCAGCCCCGCGGGCTGTCCGTGCTCGACGAGCGCGGCGCCGACGGGGGAGAGGTCGAGCAGCGTCTCGTTGACGTCGAACGCGACGACCTCGGGGCGCGTCACGCGGCGGGGAGGTCGCCGGCGCCGCGCCGGTCCTCGGCACGGCCCGCGGTGGTCTGCCGCCGCCGGTGGTGGCGGATGTCCTTCACCCGCTTGTAGACCAGGTAGCCCACCGCCAGGACGACGACGGCGACGACGACGTAGTCGAGGTAGTGCAGGTTGGCCTCGATGAAGTCGCGGGCCAGCCAGCCCAGCGTCACCAGGACGGTGTTCCAGATGAGGCTGCCGGCCGCGGAGTAGAGGAGGAACTGGCCGAACGGCATCCGCACCACGCCCGCGGGCACGGAGATGAAGCTGCGCACGATCGGCACCATGCGGCCGAAGAACACCGCGGAGCGGCCGTGCCGCTCGAACCAGGCGAAGGTCTTGTCGACGTCGGCGGTCTCGACCAGCGGCAGCCGGTCGAGGAACGCGTGCGAGCGGCGCGGGCCCAGCGCCCGGCCGACGTAGTAGAAGAAGATCGCCCCCAGGATCGAGCCGATCGTCGCGCAGCCGACCACCGCGACGAACGCCCACGGGCTGTCGATGAGCACACCGGCCGCCCCGAGGACCGCCTCGCTGGGGATCGGCGGGATGACCGTCTCCAGCAGGATGCTGAAGCCGACGCCGATCGGACCCAGCGAGTCCACGAGCGACAGCAGCCAGGCGGTGAGCCCACCCTGGTCGGGGGACGCTGCGGCGGCCAGGAAGGACATGGCTCCCACGGTACGGGCGGGGCCTGGACGTCGCCCGGACCTGCGGGGCGCTGCCCGGACGGCCGGGACGGATGGGGCTAGCGTGCCGCCATGCGCCAGCGACTCACCGCCCGGGCCGTCGTCGTGGGGGACCGGGCGGGCACGGTCGTGCCGGACGCCGTCGTCGACGTCGAGGACGGGCGCATCGCGTGGGCCGGCGCGGCCGCCGACGCCCCGCCGGCCGGGGACGCCGAGGTCGTGGCGCTGCCCGGCCTGCTCGTGCCGGGGCTGGTGAACGCCCACTCGCACGCGGCGATGGTGCTGTTCCGCGGGCAGGGCGAGGGGCTGCCGCTGGACCGCTGGCTGCGCGAGGTGATGTGGCCGCGGGAGGCGCGGCTGACCGGCGACGACGTCGAGGTGGCGATGACCGCCGCGTCGGCGGAGATGCTGCGCGGCGGGGTCACCACCAGCGTGGAGATGTACTTCTCGCCCGAGCGGATCGCCGCGGCGGTCGGGGCCACCGGCGCCCGGGCGGTGGTCGCGGCGCCGATGGTGCCGCTGCCGGGCCTGCCGCCGCTGGAGGAGCAGATGGCCGCAGCGGTCGACCTGGCCGGGCACGCCGACGCGGACGGCCTGGTGGAGTTCGGCCTGGGCCCGCACGCGGCCTACACCGTCCCGCTGCCCCTGCTGCGCCGCGCCGCCGAGCTCACCCGCGAGCACGGGATGCTGCTGCACCTGCACGTGGCCGAGACCGCCACCGAGGGCGCCGGCCTGCTCGCGGCGCACGGGCTGTCGGTGCCCGCGCTGCTGGCCGCGCACGACGTCCTGGGCGGGCGGGTGCTGGCCGCGCACTGCGTACACCTCGACGACGCCGACCTGGAGCTGTGGGCCGAGTACGACGTCGCGGTCGCGCACTGCCCGGCCAGCAACGCCAAGCTCGCCAGCGGCATCGCGCCGGTGCGGGCGATGCTCGACCGCCGGGTCCGGGTGGGCCTGGGCACCGACGGGCCGGCGTCCAACGACGGGCTGGACCTGCTCGCCGACGTCCGCCTGGCCGCGGGGCTGGCCCGGCTGCGCGAGTCCTCGGCCACGGCGCTGACCGCCGCGGAGGCGTTCTGGCTGGCCACCGGCGGGGCCGCCGCGGCGATCGGCCGCCCCGACCTCGGCCAGGTCGAGGCGGGCCGGCGCGCCGACCTCGTGCACGTGGACACCCGCGACCTCGGCTTCGAGCCGGTCGGGGACCAGACCGACCTGCTCACCCACCTGGTCTGGTCGGGCGCCTCCCGGCTGGTCCGCGACGTCTGGGTCGGCGGCCGGCAGGTGGTCGCCGGCGGCGCGGTGACCACCGTGGACGTGGACGCGCTGCGCACCGAGGTCGCCGGGCGGGCGGCCCGGCTGGCCCGCTAGGACCGCGGGGTGGGGCCGGTCCAGGTGTAGAGGTGGCCGTCGACGACGACGGTCACCCAGCCCTCGCACAGCAGCGCCGGCTCGCCGGTGAGGTCGGGCCAGGTGCCGCCGCCGTCCCACGGCATCCCCGGCCGCGGCAGCGGCGTGCAGTCCTCGGATGGGACGGTGCCGGGCGGGAGGGCCATGTCGGCCCGGACGCTGCCGTCGGCCGGGCCGTACGCCTCACCCGGCTGGACGACGGTGACCTCGGAGCCGGCCGCGCGGGTCCACCACGGCACGGTGTCCTCCGGCGCCCCGGCGGCCTCGGCGACCGCGACCGTCCCCGCCGGCGTGCCCAGGACCACCTTCGCCGCCGTGCCGGGCACCGCGGGCCTCCTCTCGTCGGGCCACCGGCCGGTGGCGGGACGAGCCTCGGCCCGGAGGCCCTGCGCGGGCGTCGGCGCCCGGGCTGATCCCGCCGAGGGCCGGCCGTCCACCCGGGGGAGGACCCGGGGGTGCGACGCGGGCTGGAGGACCGGGCCGCGCGGCGGTTGACTGCGGCGCATGGTGGCGTCCCTGCGGGTCCTGACCTTCAACGTGCTCGGGCCGGCCAACCCGGACTGGGCGCGGCGCAGCGAGCTGATCGGGGAGACGCTGCGCGCGCTGGACGCCGACGTCGTCGCGCTGCAGGAGGTGCCCGTCGCCGACGGCACCGTCGAGGAGTTGCTCGGCCCCGGGTGTCACGTGACCCCCTTCTCCCGGGCCGCCGACGACGGGGTGGGCGGTGTGCTGGCCACGCGGGCGCCGCACCGCGTGGTCGAGGAGGTCGACCAGCGCTGCACGGAGCGGGCGGGCGACCTCCCGTGGTGCGCGACGCTGCTCGCCGAGGTGGACACCGCGGTCGGCCGCGTGCTGGTCGCCCACCACAAGCCGAGCTGGCAGTTCGGCTACGAGGTGGAGCGCGAGCAGCAGGCGCTGGCCGCCGCGCGGGCGGTCGAGCGCCGGGCCGGCGGTGTGGACCACGCCGTCCTCCTGGGCGACCTCGACGCCACCCCGGACGCCGCCAGCACGCAGTTCCTGCGCGGACGCCGGTCGCTGGACGGGACGAGCGTGTGCTTCCAGGACGCCTGGGAGACCCTGCACCCGGCCGACCCCGGGTTCACCTTCGACGCCCGGAACCCGCTGGTGCGGGCGGGGGAGGTGGCCACCGCGGTGAGCCGGCGCATCGACTGGGTGCTGGTGCGCAGCGGTGTGCACGGGCCGACGCTGCAGGTCCGCTCCTGCGCCCGGGTGCTCGACGAGCCGGTGGCCGGCGTGTGGGCCAGCGACCACTCCGGCGTCGTCGCCGACCTCGACCTGCCCGGCCACCCGCCGGGTTCGTGGGCTCCTCAACCGAACGGTTGACAAGCGTGGGCAGGAGGTCCTACCGTCGTTCTCAACCGAGAGGTTGAAGAAGGAGGTCGCAGGTGACGGCGGATCCGCTCTCCCGGGTGTTCGCGGCGCTGGCCGACCCGACGCGGCGCGACATGGTCGCGCGGCTGGCGGTCGGTGACGCGACGGTGGGCGAGCTCGCCGCCCCCTACGACGTGACCGTGCAGGCGGTCTCCAAGCACCTGAAGGTGCTCGAGGACGCCGGCCTGGTCAGCCGCAGCCGGGAGGCCCAGCGCCGCCCGGTGCACCTGGAGGCGGAGGTGTTCGACCTGATGACGAAGTGGATCGAGCGCTACCGGCGCCAGGCCGAGGAGCGCTACAGCCGCCTCGACGACGTCCTCCGGTCCCTGCCGGAGGACGCAGCCCCACGAGAGGAGAACCGGTCATGACCACCAGCACGCGTCAGACGCAGATCGCCGCCGACCCCGAGGTCCCGCTGATCCGCATCACCCGCGAGTTCGACGCCCCGCCCGCCAAGGTGTTCCGCGCGCACACCGACCCGGACCTGCTCGTGCGGTGGATGGGCCCGCGCGGGCTGGAGATGCGCATCGACCACTACGACTGCCGCACCGGCGGCTCCTACCGCTACGTGCACAGCGACGCGAACGGCGAGTACGGGTTCCACGGCTCCTTCCACGAGGTCCGGCCCGACGAGCTGATCGTGCAGACGTTCACCTTCGAGGGGCAGCCCGACGGCGTCGCCCTGGAGAAGCTCGTGCTCGAGGACCTCGGCGACGGCCGCACCCGGCTCACCGCCACCTCGCTGTGCGACTCGTTCGCCGACCGCGACGCGATGCTCGCCAGCGGCATGGAGGTCGGCGTCGTCGAGGGCTACGAGCGGCTCGACGAGGTGCTCGCCCGTGGCTGAGCGCGCCCTGGAGATGAAGCTCGAGCTCGTACCGATCCCGGTCGCCGACGTCGACCGGGCGAAGGCCTTCTACGCCGACCGGCTGGGCTTCACCGTCGACGTCGACGTGCGACCGGCCGACGGCGTGCGGGTCGTCCAGCTGACCCCGCTGGGTTCGGCCTGCTCCGTCGGCTTCGGCACCGGCCTGGCGGCCTACGAGGGCACTCCCGGCTCGGTCCGGGCGCTGCACCTCGTCGTCCCGGACATCGAGCAGGCCCGTGCGGACCTGGTGGGCCGCGGTGCCGACGTCGGGCCCGTGGTGGACGTGGGAGGCGGGGTGAAGTACGCGGCGATCACCGACCCGGACGGCAACACCCTGACCCTGCAGGAGATGGCCTGGCGGACGGGCGACGCCTTCTAGGTGCGACGCCTTCTAGGTGCGACGCCTTCCAGGTGCGCAGCCTCCTAGGCGCGCAGCGAGATCGTCTCCCCGCGCACGACGGTCCGCAGCTGCCCGGGCGCCCGCCGCTCGGCGACCTCCCGCACGAAGTCGCCGAGCGGCGAGGCGAACCGGTCGTAGTCGTCGTAGTGCACCGGCACGGTCACCGGCGGCTTCAGCAGCTCGACCAGGTCGGCGCCCTGCCGGCCGTCCATGGTCACGGTGACGCCCAGCGCCTTCGTGCCGCCCAGGTGCGGGACGACGACGTCGAGCGGCCCGCAGCGCTCCAGCACCTCGCCCAGCCACGGCCGGAACAGCGTGTCCCCGGTGATGTACCCGCGCCAGGACACCTCGCCGTCGCGGAGCAGCTCCAGCACGCTGCCCATCACCGGCGGCAGCACCTTGGCCAGCGGGCCGGGGCCGTGGACGCCGGGCACCGAGGTGATCCGCAGCCTCTCCTCGCCGCGGGCGAGCTGGTGCACCTGCCAGGGCCGCAGGTCCGCGGTGGCCGAGAAGCCGCGCGAGGACAGCGTGCGCGCGGCCGCCGGCGTGGTGACGACCGGCGTGGCCTTGTCGATCGTCGCGTAGGCGACCCGGTCCCAGTGGTCGCCGTGCAGGTGGGACAGCAGGACGGCGTCGAGGTCGGGCAGGTCCTCGGGCAGCAGCGCCGGGTCGGTCAGCCGCTTCGCGAACAGCCCCTTGCCCAGGTAGACCCGCTCGCCGCGCCGGACGAAGTTCGGGTCGGTGAGCAGGGTGAACCCGCCCAGCCGCAGCAGCGTCGTCGCGTTGCCGCCGAAGGTGAGGGTGACGTCGGCGGCGCTCTCGTCGGTGGGCGCGGAGCTGCGGTCGGCGCTGCCCGGGTCGGCGGTCATGTCCCGGCGGCTACCCGTCAGCCGTCGTCCTGCAACCCCGGCCGGCCTTGTCGGCGGGTCCGTGGCCGCGGGAGGGTGCCTCCGGGGAGGACCCGTCGCAGGAGCCAGGAGGAGCCCCGATGAGCCAGGTCGATCCGTCCGTCCCGCCGAGCGGCACCGGCTGCGCCGACTGCGACGCCACCGGCGGCTGGTGGTTCCACCTGCGCCGGTGCGCAGCCTGCGGCCACGTCGGCTGCTGCGACTCCTCGCCGTCGCAGCACGCCTCGGCGCACGCCGCGGCCACCGGGCACCGGGTCGCGCAGAGCTTCGAGCCCGGTGAGGACTGGACGTGGGACTACGTCGCCGGGGAGTTCGGCGGGGACCTCCGGCTGGCGCCGCCGACCTCGCACCCGGTGGGCCAGCCGGCGCCGGGGCCCGCCGGCCGGGTGCCCGCGGACTGGCAGCGCCACCTGCACCACTGAGGGCCGGGCGGGGAGGGCCCGGCTGGTAGACAGGGGCGGTGGTGTCGTCCCGGGACGTCGACGAGTCCTTCCTCGCCCTGCCCCTGTCCGCGCTCACCGAGGCGGCGCTGACCCGAGCGGTCGACCTCGGCTGCGAGCACGCCGACATCCGGGTGGAGCGCATCCGCACCCAGTCGATCAGCCTGCGCGACGCGCGGCTGGAGGCGCTGGCCGACGGCGAGGACCTCGGCCTGGCCGTCCGCGTGGTGCACGAGGGCACCTGGGGGTTCGCCGCGGGCGTCGTCCTCACCGCGGCCGAGGCGGTGCGGCTGGCCGAGCAGGCGGTCGCCGTCGCGCAGGTGTCCGCGGCGCTGGCCACCGACCGGGTCGAGCTCGCGCCCGAGCCGCGGCACGAGGGCTCCTGGGTGTCCTCCTACGAGGTCGACCCCTTCGAGGTCCCCGACGCGGAGAAGACCGCGCTGCTCACCGAGCTGTCCGAGCGGCTGCTGGCCGCCGACGGCGTCGAGCACGTGCAGTCGAGCTGCATGCACGTCAAGGAGCAGAAGTACTACGCCGACACCAACGGCACCCGCACCCGCCAGCAGCGGGTGCGCATCACCCCGGAGTTCACCGCGCTCACCGTCGACCGCACCACCGGCGCGTTCGAGAGCATGCGGACCCTCGCCCCGCCGGTGGGCCGCGGCTGGGAGTACCTCACCGGGGACTCCTTCGACTGGGACGCCGAGCTCGCGCAGATCCCCGAGCTGCTGCGGGAGAAGACCAAGGCGCCGTCGGTGGAGCCGGGCCGCTACGACCTCGTCGTCGACCCGTCCAACCTGTGGCTGACCATCCACGAGTCCGTCGGCCACGCCACCGAGCTGGACCGGGCGCTGGGCTACGAGGCCGCCTACGCCGGCACGTCCTTCGCCACCGTCGACGGGCTGGGCAGCCTGCGCTACGGCTCGGAGCTCATGCAGGTCACCGGCGACCGGACCGTCGAGCACGGGCTGTCGAGCATCGGCTGGGACGACGAGGGCGTCGAGGCCCAGCAGTGGGACATCGTCCGCGACGGCGTGCTGGTCGGCTACCAGGTCGACCGCAACACCGCCCGGCTCGGCGGGATGGCCCGGTCCAACGGCTGCTCGTTCGCCGACTCGCCGCGGCACGTGCCGGTGCAGCGGATGGCCAACGTGTCGCTGCAGCCGGCCGCCGACGGCCCGGACCTCGCGGGGCTGATCGGCGGGGTCGAGCGCGGCATCTACGTCGTCGGCGACAAGAGCTGGTCGATCGACATGCAGCGCTACAACTTCCAGTTCACCGGCCAGCGCTTCTACCGGATCGAGGGCGGGCGGCTGGCCGGGCAGCTGCGCGACGTCGCCTACCAGGCCACGACGACGGACTTCTGGGGCTCGATGCGTGCCGTCGGCGGGCCCTCCACCCACCGCCTCGGCGGCGCGTTCAACTGCGGTAAGGCCCAGCCCGGGCAGGTCGCGCCGGTCAGCCACGGCTGCCCGGCCGCGCTCTTCGAGGGCGTCACCATCCTCAACACGGTCCAGGAGGGCGGGCGATGAGCCAGCTGACCGCGCAGCAGCTGGTCGAGAAGGCGCTGGCCGCCTCGACCGCCGACGGCTGCGTCGCCTACGTCGTCGAGAGCACCGAGGCCAACCTGCGGTGGGCGTCGAACAGCCTGACGACCAACGGGGCGATGCGCTCGCGCCAGGTCGTCGTCGTGTCGTTCGTCGACGGCGGGGCCGGGATGGCCACCGGCACGGTCGCGCGGACCGGCACGCCGGACGTCGCCGAGCTGGTCGCCGCCAGCGAGCAGGCCGCCCGGGACGCCGGCCCCGCCGAGGACGCGGTGCCGCTGATCGCCGAGACGCCGCCGGGCGCGGGGGACTGGGAGGCCGAGCCGGCCGAGACCTCGATCGAGGTGTTCGCCGAGTTCGCGCCGGCCCTCGGGGAGGCGTTCGGGGCCGCGCGCGACCGCGGCGACCTGCTGTTCGGCTACGCCGAGCACGCCCTGACGACGACGTACGTGGGCACCTCCACCGGCCTGCGGCTGCGCACCGACCAGCCCAGCGGCCGGGTGGAGCTCAACGGCAAGAGCACCGACTTCTCGCGGTCGGTGTGGTCCGGCGTCGGCACCCGCGACTTCCGCGACGTGTCGGTGGCCGACCTCGCCGCCGACGTGCAGCGCAAGCTCGGCTGGTCGCAGCGGCGGGTCGAGCTGCCGGCCGGGCGGTACGAGACGCTGCTGCCGCCGTCGGCCGTGAGCGACCTGATGATCTACGCCTACTGGACGATGGAGGCCCGGGATGCCGACGAGGGCCGCAACGTCTACGCCAAGGCCGGCGGCGGCAACCGGATCGGCGACCGGCTGGCCCAGCTCCCGCTGACCCTCCGCAGCGACCCGCACGCCCCCGGGCTGGAGACGGCGCCGTTCCAGGTGGTGAGCACCTCGTCCGGCTCGGCCAGCGTGTTCGACAACGGGATGGCGACGCCCGCCGTCGACTGGATCCGCGACGGCGTCCTCGCCAACCTGATCCGGCCGCGGGCCTGGGCGCTGAAGACGACCGCGCCCGCGGTGGCCGCCGTCGACAACCTGATCCTCGAGCAGCCCGGCGCGACGGCGTCGCTGGAGGACATGGTCGCCGCCACCGACCGCGGGCTGCTGCTGACCACGCTCTGGTACATCCGCGAGGTCGACCCGCAGACGCTGCTGCTCACCGGCCTGACCCGTGACGGCGTGTTCCTCGTCGAGGGCGGCGAGGTGACCGGCGCGGTGAACAACTTCCGGTGGAACGAGTCGCCGGTGGACCTGCTGGCGCGGATCGGCGAGGTCGGGCGCACCGAGCGGACCCTGCCGCGCGAGTGGAACGACTGGTTCACCCGCGCCGCGATGCCGCCGGTGCGCGTGCCGGACTTCAACATGAGCTCGGTGTCCCCGGCCAGCTAGGCGCCGTCGCCCCCGCTCCTGGGGGTCCACGCCGGCTCTTGCGGTGTCCCGCGTGCTCCTGCGGTGCTGCCATGCCGCGGGAGCACCGGGAACACCGCAGGAGGCCCACCTCCTGGGGCGTTCTCGCAGCGGCCCAGGAGTGCGCACTCGGCCCCCAGGAGCGGACCGCTGCGGCCGGTCCTTGCGCGTCGACGTCGGGTCCCGGACGGGGGCTCGTGGGACGGCTGTGGCGGCAGGAGTGAAACTGAGCACCTGTACCGCTCGGCTGCTGCCCTCAAACACGGATCCCGGATATTTTTCCGGCGGACCGCAGAGAGCCCCCGCTTCGCCGGGGGCGTCGAGGGGAGCACGCCATGACCCGCAACCAGAAGCCCTCGGTGTTCCAGGTGGGCAAGATCTGGGACGACGGCCGCACGATCGTCGTCTCCGGGTGGGGCATCGGGCTGTGCGCCTCCGCCTGCGCCTGTCACCGTTCGCCGATGGGCGGGCACCTCGCCATCGACGAGGACCAGGCCGGCGGCACGCTGGGCCTGCGCTGCTTCGACGAGGACGGCTGCGACTGCTGCGAGCCGTGGACCGCCGACGAGCTGTCCGCCGTCCTGCGGGACCTGCAGCGCGTCGCCGGGCTCGACGCCGAGGAGCCGCTCGCCGGCTGACGGCGAGGCCGCAGCCAGACCGATCCGCGGGGCGGGCGCCGTTCGGCCCCCCCCCCCCCGCCCCCCCCCCCCCCCCCCCCCCCCCCCCCCCCCCCCCCCCCCCCCCCCCCCCCCCCCCCCCCCCCCCCCCCCCCCCCCCCCCCCCGCGGGGTATGCGGACCCCGTGCTGGGACGAGCGGCTGTGCGCGGAGCCCTGGCCGGTCTGGCCGGCACCGCGGCGATGACCCTGGCCACGAAGGCCGAGCAGCAGGTGACCGGCCGGCCGGACTCCTACGTGCCGGCCCGCACGCTCACCGCGCTGACCACCCGGCGGCGGCCGCCCGGGTCCGAGCGGCCGTTCGTGCGCAACCACCTCATGCACTGGGGCACCGGCGCCGCCGTCGGTGCGCTGCGGGGGATCTGGTCGGCCAGCGGCCTGCGCGGCTGGCGCGCCTCGGTCTGGCACGCCTCCATCCGGCTGGCCACCGACCAGACGCTGGAGAACGCCACCGGCGTCGGCGACCCGCCGTGGACCTGGTCGCGGCAGGACCGCGTCGTCGACGTCGCCGGCAAGACCCTCTACTCGCTCGTCACCGGTGCGGTGTCCGACGCGCTGGTCCCGCTCGCCCCCGACCGCCGCCGCAGCACCTCCCCCTGACAGGACCGGCCCGGTCGTGGAACGGCCGGGACGGGTGGGGCGGACGGGACGCAGGAGGTCACGCCCGCCCCGGGCACCGCGCGCCCTGCACACGCTCCGCTGACGACCTCCCTACGGTCCGTACCGACGAGACCAGGGGGAGCGCCGCCGGGAGGCGGCAGGGGGAGGCCGATCGTGCAGCGCAACCGGACGACGGGACGGCGCTGGACGGGTGCGGTCGTCGCCGCCACCGGCCTGGTGGCCCTCGTGCTCGCCCCCTCGTCCGCCTCCGCCGAGCCCGGCACACCGCCGGCCACCGCCGCGGAGGCCGCGCAGCTGGTCGAGGAGGCCGGCCGGCAGCTGACCGCCCTCGACGAGCAGGTGCACCAGGCCGAGCTCGCGGTCGCCGCGCAGCAGCAGGCCGCCACCGCCGCCGACGCGGCCGCCGACACCGCCGAGGCGACGCTCGCGCAGTACGCCCCGGCCATCCGCGCCATCGCGCAGAGCGGCTACACCGGCACCACCCGGTCCCGTCTGGCCGCCTTCCTGGGCAGCGACTCCGCCGACGACCTCGTCGCCCAGATGACCATGATCGACCTCATCGCCGAGCACACCGACGGCGTCCTCACCGAGGTGGCCGCCGCCCAGGCCGCGGCCGAGCAGGCCCGGGCCGACGCCGACGCCGCGGCCGCCGAGGCCACCACCGCGCTGACCGTCCTGAGCGACCAGCAGGCGCAGGTCCGGGCGCAGGCCGACGCGTACGAGGCCGACTTCGAGCGGCTGACGGCCGCCGAGCAGGCCCGCGTCACCACCGCGCTGGCCGGCCCGGTCCTCGACGCGCCGTCGGCGGCCGCCGCCGCGGCCGCCGCCCCCGGCCCCGCCGCCGCGATCGCCGTGCAGACGGCGCTGGCGCAGATCGGCGACCCCTACGTGTGGGGCGCCTCGGGGCCCGACGGCTTCGACTGCTCCGGGCTGACCTCCTACGCCTACGCCGCCGCCGGCATCGCGCTGCCGCACTCCAGCAAGGCGCAGTCGACGCTGGGGACGCCGGTGGCGCGGGCGGACCTCCTGCCCGGCGACATCGTCTACTTCTACTCGCCGGTCAGCCACGTCGGCCTCTACATCGGCGACGGCAAGATGGTGCACGCGCGCACCTACGGCCAGCCGGTCGCGGTGACCAGCGTCGACCAGTCCGGCTACCGCGGCGCCGTCCGCGTCGCCTGACGCCGCCGCGCGCTGACCCCCGCGGCGGGCCGTACCGTTGCCTGCCGTGACCCGGGCACTGCCGCGTGAGGAACCCGCCCTGCGGCCCGAGGCCATCGGCTTCCTCGACTCGCTCGTCATCGGCCTGGCCGCGACGTCGCCGGCCTACTCGCTGGCGGCGGTCATCGGGCCCGTCGTCGCCCTGGTCGGGGTGCACGCCCCCGGGGTCATGCTCGCGTCGTTCGTCCCGATGCTGCTCATCGCCGGGGCGTTCGCCGCGCTCAACCGTGCCGACCCCGACTGCGGGACCACGTTCTCCTGGGTGACCCGCGCGTTCGGCCCCACGGCGGGCTGGATCGGCGGATGGGCGATCACGATGACCGGCGTCCTGGTGGTCGGGTCGCTGGCCGAGGTCGGCGTCCGGTTCACCCTGCTCGTGCTCGGCCTGGACGCCCTGGCCGACTCCACGCCCGCGGTCGTCGCGCTGAGCGTGCTGCTGGTCGTCGTCATGTCGGCGATCTGCGTGCTCGGCACCGAGATCTCCGCCCGGCTGCAGAACGGGCTGATCCTCGCCCAGACCGCGGCGCTGCTGGTGTTCGCCGTCGTCGCGGTCGTCCGCGGCGTCCGGGGCGACTCGCCGTTCGGCGGGCTGACGCCGTCCTGGGACTGGCTGGACCCCTTCGGCGCCGGCGGCGCCGCGCTCACCGGCGGCCTCCTGCTCGGCGTCTTCGCCTACTGGGGCTGGGAGTCGGCGGTCAACCTGACCGAGGAGACCACCGACTCGCGAGTCGCCCCCGGCCGGGCGGGCGTGCTGGCCACGGTGGTCCTGCTGCTCACCTACGTCGGTGTCGCGGTCGCCGTCGTCTCCTTCGCCGGGACCTCCTTGCTGGCGGGCAACGCCGACGAGGAGGAGGCGGTCTTCGCGCTGCTGTCCACGCAGGCGCTGGGCGGCTGGGACTGGGTGGTGCTGGCCGCCGTCGCCACCTCGGCGATCGCCTCCACCCAGACGACGATCATCCCGGCCTCGCGCACCGGCCTGTCCATGGCGCGGCGGGCGGCGCTGCCGGCGCGGTTCGGGTCGGTGTCCGAGCGGTTCCGGACGCCGGACGTGTCCACCTGGTGGGTCGCCGGTGTGGCGATCGCCTGGTACGTGGGCGTGCACCTGGTCAGCGAGAACGCGCTGTTCGACTCGATCACCGCGCTGTCGCTGCTGATCGCGCTGTACTACGCGCTCACCGGCCTGGCCTGCGCCTGGTACTTCCGCCGCCGGCTGGCCCGCAGCGTGCGCGACGCGCTGCTGCTGGGCGTCGGGCCGCTGGTCGGCGCGGCGATGCTCGGCTGGCTGCTGGTGCTGTCCGTGCGCGACCTCGCCGACCCGGAGAACAGCTACACCGGCCAGGCCTGGCTCGGTCTCGGCCCGCCGCTGGTGATCGGCGTCGGGATCATGGTCGCCGGGGTCGTGCTCATGCTGCTGTGGCGGTGGCGCGACGCCCGCTTCTGGCGCGAGCGCCCCGGCGTCGCCCCCCAGGACGCGGATCCCCTGGCGGACTGAGCGTTCACCCCGGTGTCCCCGGGCCTCCTGCAGGGGCCCGCCGCGAGCGGGCGAGCGGTGGGGGGGGGGGCAGGAGGATCCTCTCAGTGGGGTGTGCGGCCCTCCGCGAGCATCGCGACCAGGGCCGCGATCCGCTTCGCCCGCGTGGCCGGGCTCGCGGCGGTGTGCACCCGCCAGAGGACGGCGTAGCGGTTGGTGCCGTCGAGCGCCGCGAACGCCTCCTGCGCGGCGGGCTCGGCGGCCAGCGCCGCGGCGAGGTCGTCGGGGACGGTGATGGTGGCCGGGCCCGCGTAGGCCCGGTCCCAGCGGCCGTCCGCCTGCGCCGCCTCCACCTGCGCCAGGCCGGCCGGGCGCATCCGGCCGGCGGCCACGAGGTCGGCGACGATGCCGACGTTCTTCTGCGACCACACGCTGCGCGGCCGCCGCGGCGTGACCCGGGTCAGGTACCAGTGCCCGTCCACGCTGTTGCTGCGGCCGTCGATCCAGCCGAAGCACAGCAGCGACTCGACCATCTCGTCGCGGGTCAGCGACGGCACGCCCGCGCCCTTCTTCGCCAGCTTCACGTAGACGCCCGGTGCGGTGGCGTGCTCGGCCTCCAGCCACGCCTCGAACGCCGCCTGGTCGGGGAAGCTCAGCACCGGGAGGTCGGTCGGCAGGGTCATCCCAGCCCGCCCCGCAGCACCTCCGCCGCCTGCGCGAGCGACCGCATCTTGCCCTCGGCGGAGGTCCGCGGCAGGTACTTGAGGCCGCAGTCGGAGGTGAGGACCAGCCGGTCGACGTCGACGTCGTCGAGGGCCCGCCGCACGCGGTCGGCCACCACCTCCGGCGTCTCCACCTCCGGCGTGGACAGGTCCAGGACGCCGAGCGCGATGCCCTTGCCGCGCAGCGGCCGCAGCTGGGCCGGGTCCAGGTGCGCCTGCGCCGTCTCCACCGACACCGTGTCGACCGGGGTGTCGGCCAGCTCGGGCAGGAACGAGTAGCCCTCCGGGCGCTCGCTCACCATGGCCGCGTAGCCGAAGCACAGGTGCAGGTGCACGGGGCCGGGCGCGCCCTCGACCGCGCGGGTCACCGCCTCGGCGCCGTACCGGCGAGCCACCTCCGGCCGGGCCTGCAGCCACGGCTCGTCGATCTGGACGACGTCGGCGCCCGCGGCGAACAGGTCGGCGATCTCCTCGCGGACGACGTCGGCGTAGGCCAGCGCCAGGGCCCGGTCGTCGCCGTAGTGCTCGTCGGCGGCCTGCTGGGCCATGGTGAACGGGCCGGGCAGCGTGATCTTGACCGGCCGGTCGGTGGCGGCGCGGAGGAAGCGCACGTCGCGGGCCTGGATCGGGCCGCGGCGGCGGAGCTCGCCGACCACCCGCGGGACGGGGATCGGCTTCCCGGAGCGGTTGAGCACGGTGCCGGGGGTGTCGACGTCGACGCCGTCGAGCGCGGTGGCGAAGTGGTTGGAGTAGGACTCCCGCCGCTGCTCGCCGTCGCCGACCAGGTCCAGGCCGGCCGCCTCCTGGGCGCGCACCGCCAGCAGCGTCGCGTCGTCCTGCGCCTCCTCGAGCAGCTCCGGCGCCGGCCGCCACAGCTCCCGGGCGCGCACCCGGGGCGGGAACTGGTGCGCCAGGCGCTCGTGGTCGATGAGCCACCCGGGCTGGGGCAGGCTCCCGACGACCGTGGTGGGCAGCGGCGGCAGGGAAGCGGGCACGGGGTGATCCTGCCCGCGCCGAGGGGGCTCCGGGTGTGCTGGGGTGGACGCCGTGGCGGACAACTACATCGCGGAACTGCCCTTCGGCGCCCCGGCCATCGACGAGGAGGCCTTCGTCGCGCCGACGGCGGTGGTGGTCGGCGCGGTCACGATGGGACCGCGCTCCAGCATCTGGTACGGCGCGGTCGCGCGGGCCGATCACGAGGTCATCGAGATCGGCGAGGGCTCGAACGTCCAGGACGGCAGCACGCTGCACTCCGACCCCGGCTTCCCGCTGCTGATCGGCCGCGGCGTCACCGTCGGGCACCGCGTCGTCCTGCACGGTGCCCGCGTCGACGACGACGTGCTGGTCGGCATGGGCAGCATCGTCATGAACGGTGCGCACATCGGGTCGGGGTCCATCGTGGCCGCGGGCGCCGTCGTCACCCAGGGCACGGTCGTGCCGCCGGGGTCGCTGGTGGCCGGCGTCCCGGCGAAGGTGCTGCGGCCGACCACCGACGACGACCTCACGCACATCCGGCTCAACGCGGCCAGCTACACCGAGCGGCTGGACGCGGCGCGGAAGGTGCGGCCGGTGGTGCGTCGTCCGCTGCCCCCGGCCGGCTACACCCCCGGCGACGCCGCCGACTGAGCTCCCCGGGCGGAGTCAGCGCGCGAGGACGAGGACCCAGCGGTTGCGGTTCCCGTCGCGCTCGTAGTGGACGGCGTCCACCGCGGCCCGGGCGAGCTCCAGACCCCGGCCGCGCTCCGCGTCGTCCGGTGGCCACCCGCCCGGTCCCAGGGTGACGGGGCCGCCGTCGTCCTCGAACACGGCCTCGACCCGGTCGGGCAGGCCGCGCAGCCGCAGCACCAGTTCGCGCGCCCCCGAGGCGGCGGCGTGCTCGACGATGTTCGCCGCGACCTCGGCGACCGCCGTCTCGAAGCGCGTCCGCGCCGCCCTCCCGACGCCGTCCTCGTCCAGCCACAGCTCGGCGAGCAGGTCGTGGACGGGACCGAGGACCTCGGGACGCGCGGCAGCCCGCAGCACGTGCGTCGGGCCGGGCACGTCAGTCGCCGGCGAAGGCGCTGGCCACGTCCGGCCGCGGACGCAGCACCCGGCCGAGGTTGGTCAGCTCCAGGACCGCCTGCACCTGTTCGCCCGCACCGGCCAGCCGGAGGTCCCCACCGGCCTGGCGGGTGGTCTTCAGGCCGGCGATCAGCGCACCGAGGCCGGAGCTGTCCATGGACTCCGTGCTGGAGAGGTCGACGACGACCCGGGGCGTGCCCCCGGCGACCAGCCGCCCGACGAGGGTGCGCAGCTGCGGCGCGGCCACCATGTTGAGCCGCCCCACCGGCCTGATCACCCCGATGTCGCCGTCGAGGGTCTCGGTCTGGAACTCGGTCATGTCCCCGCTCCCGCGGTCTGCTCGGGTCCGCGGTAGCGGACGGCCTGCACGATCACACTGAGGACGGCGAGGTCGAAGGCGACCCACACCAGGTTGGTCATGGTCCCGAGGACCGACGCGTCGGCCACCACCATGCGCACCGTGCCCACGACGGCCGCGATCACCAGCAGGACGACGACCGCGAGCTGGAGACGCACCAGGTGCCAGGGCCGGCGGTCCACCGACTGGCGCTCCTTGGGCGTGACCGCGAAGGCCAGGCTGCGGCTGAGGACGACGTTCCCGACCGCCGAGGTCACCGACCGGATCCACACCGGGAACAGCGCGAGGGAGTACTGCTGCCCGCGCCACGTCCGCCGGCCGCGTCCGACCACCCAGAACAACAGCTGGTTCACCAGGAGGAACGGCACCAGGCGGAGGAAGAACTCGGCCGTCAGGCCGGTCACGGGCAGGATGCCGAACACGAGGTAGACCGCCGGGGCGGCGAAGTAGACGACGGCGGCGAAGCCGGACAGGTAGCTCCACATCGTCGCCCAGTACATGAGCCGCTGCGCGACGGTCAGCCCGCGCTGGACGAGCGGGTTCTCGCGCAGCATGACCTGGACCGTCCCCTGCGCCCAGCGCAGTCGCTGGGTGAGCATCGTGCCGAGGTCCTCAGGGGCGAGGCCGAGCGCGAGGGTCTCGTCGTGGTACGCGGTGCGCCAGCCCAGCGCGTGCAGCCGCATGCAGGTGGCCATGTCCTCGGTGACCGAGATCGTGGCCATGGGCATGACGGGCTGGGCCTCGTCGTCGCGGTCGACGTCGACGGAGCGCACCAGGGTCCGGACGGTCTCGATCGCACCGAGCGGGGACCAGTCGCGGGCGGCGAGCCGGGCGAGCGCGTCCTGGTCGACCGCGGCGAGCCCGTGGTCCTCGCCGTCGAGCTGCGCCGAGAGGGCGGCGATGGCGGCGAGGTCCGCCTGGACCTGGTTGACGTCGGTCGCCACCACGGTCGCGGCGGCGGCCTCGACGCGCTGCTGGAAGCGGTAGGTGACGTCGGCGAGGGCGTCCCCGTTCCGCAGCTCCGCGCGCGCCCGGGCCACAGCCTCCTGCACCTGGGCGAGTGCCGCCAGCGCGCTGCCCTGCGCGGGGTCCAGGGACCGGCGCGCCCGTGCCAGCACCCGGTCGGCCGTGCGCAGCGCCCGGGCGACGGCGAGCTGCACCTCCGTGACGTACCGGGTGATACCCAGCTGCATGAGCGCCTCGCGGCGCAGGACCGCGTTCGACCCGCAGAAGAAGGCGGCGTTCCAGCCGTCCTTGCCCTGCTGGATCGGGCCGTAGAACAGCGGCGCCTGGCTGCCCAGCGGGTCGTCCCCGGGCACGTTGACGAAGACCTGCGGCGTCTGGACGAGCGCCATGCGGGGATCCCGGAAGTACCCGAGCGTGCGGTCGAGGATCTCCGGCTCGGGCACCTGGTCGGCGTCGAGGATCAGGACGAACTCGCCGTGGGTCGTCATGAGGGCGTTGTTCAGGTTGCCGGCCTTGGCGTGGCGGGACCGGCCGGTCCAGTCGGCCGAGCGGGTGATCACCCCGATGCCGGCCGCCTCGGCGCGCGCCCGCAGCTCCGGCCGCGCGCCGTCGTCGAGGATCCAGGTGCGGTGGGGGTGGCGGATGCGCTGCGCGGCCTCGGCGGTTGCCATGACCAGGTCGATCGGCTCGTCGTACGTGGTGATGAAGACGTCGACGGTGGCGCCGTCCGGTGGCGGCGGCGGTTCCCCGCGCCGGCGCAGCCGCCACATGGTCAGCCCGAACAGCAGCGAGTCGACGAGGCTGTAGGTCTCGGCGAGCACGAGGGGGACGGCGATCCACCACGCCGACCAGTTGACCGACTCCAGCCACCGCCAGACGACGTAGTCGATGCCGAGCACCGCGGTGACGAGGATCAACAGCCGGAGCACCAGCAGCCGGCCGGTCAACGGGATGCGCTCCGCCGCCGCGGTCACCGACGCGCCGGACAGCGGGTCCCGTCCGCGGGCCGCCCGGTGGGTGGTCACGGCGCCTCCGCCCGGCGCAGGGCGATGGCGGTGACGTCGTCCAGCGGAGCGGCGGCGGCCGTCAGGGCGCGGACCTGGTCGAGCAGGTCCTCCGGGTCGGGGTGCGCGCGGAGCAGCCGGGCGACGTGGTCGAGGGCCTCGCGGGTGCCGCCGAGGACGTCGAAGAGGCCGTCGCTGAAGACGAGGAGCGTGTCGCCGGGGTCGAGGACCAGCTCGTGCGCCGTCCACGCGAGGTCGGGATCCACCCCCAGCGGCAGGTCCTCGCCGGTCAGGTGCCGCGTGCTGCCGTCGGCCCGGCGGACCAGGGCCAGCCCGTGGCCGGCGTCGGCGTAGCGCACCCGCCCGGTCGCCGGGGTCAGCCGGCCGTGGAAGAGGGTCACGAAGGAGCCGGCCCGGCTAAGGTCGGGCTGCAGCGTCCGGGCCGCCGCAGCGAGCACGGCGCTCTCCGGTGATCGTCCGGGGGGCGGCGGCGCGAGGCGTGAGGTGGTCCGCAGGACGGCGCGGACGGTCGCCATGAGGATCGCCGCGGCCGCGCCCTTGCCCATGACGTCGGCCAGGGTGAGCACCAGGTCGCCGTCGACGAGGTCGAGGTCGAGCAGGTCCCCGCCGACGGCGGTGGCCGGCCGGCAGCTCCCGGCGACCGCGTACCCGGGCACCTCGGGCGGCTCCCCGGGCAGCAGGGCGCGCTGCACCTCCCCGGCGCGGTCCATGTCGGCCGAGTGGGTCAGCTCGGCCTCGGTCCAGGCGGCGAGCTCCTCGAGCACCGCGACCTGGCGGTCGCCCAGCGTCCGCGGACGGGTGTCGAACAGGCACAGCGTCCCGACGACCAGACCCCCGGGGCCGGTCAGCGGGTGACCCGCGTAGAAGCGCACGTACGGCGGCCCGGCGACGGCCGGCGCCTCCGCGTAGACCGGGTCCAGGCGGGCGTCCGGCACCACGTGGGTCGTGCGCAGTGCCATCGTGCGGTCGCAGAAGGACGCCTGCCGGTCGGCCTGGCGATCCGGCATCCCCTGGGCGGACTTGAACCAGAGGTGGTCCTCGGCGATGAGGGTCACCGTCGCGATCGGTACGTCGAAGACCTTCAGCGCCAGCCGGGTGATCCGGTCGAAGCGCTCCTCGCGCCCGGTGCCGAGCAGCTGGAGCTGGTCGAGCGCGTCCAGCCGCCGGTTCTCGTCGGCGTCGGCGCGGTGACCGACCGGGAGTGGTACGAGGGGGCGGGCCGGTGCCGCGCTCACCGGCCGCTCCCCACGAGGCTGCGGGCGGCGAGCGCTCGGCGGATCGCCCGGGCGCTGGCCGGACTGCTGGCCAGGCGCCAGTCGGTCTCCTTGTCGTGGTCGAACCACACGAAGGCCTCGACGTCGGCCTGGGCATCGAGCCAGGTCACCAGGTCGGTGATCCAGGCCGCCTTGTCACCGCCGGACTCGGCGCAGCCGACCTCGGCCACCAGGACGGGCGTGCCCGGCGCCAGGTCCCGCAGCTCGTCGAGGCTCGGGCCGAAGAGGTCGGCGGGCGCCTGCCAGCCGCCGTGACCGGGTACCGCGCCCCAGTTGTAGCCGTCGAGCGCGACGCGGTCCACGGTAGCGGCACCGGGCCAGGTGTCGGCCATCGGCGAGGCGCCCCGGTACCGGACGTTGGGGTTCCACACGAGCTCGACGTTCCCCGCACCGGCCTGCCGGAACACATCGGCGAGGTGCTGCCACGCGGCGACGTGGTGCCGCGCCGTCGTCCCGGCCACCCCGACCGCCCACGGGTACCAGTCGCCGTTCTGCTCGTGGGCGAAGCGCAGGAGCACCCGTCGCCCCCAGTCCCGCAGCGCCTCGGCCCACCACCACAGCTGGCCGTCCCAGGCGCCTGCAGCGAGGCCGGCCAGGGTGGAGCGTCCGCCGTCGGCCGGATCCCACGGCTCCCAGGTGAGCACCGGGGTGGCGCCGCGGGCGGCGACGGCGTCGAGGTCGGCCAGCGGGGGAGGGGCCGCCAGAGCGGCGTAGGAGAGCACGAGCGAGGGCGGCTCCCCGGACACCGCTGCCACCGTGTCGAGCTCGGCGACCGCCGTCGGGCCGCCGGGTGTCGTCACGCCGAAGGCCAGCGGCTGCCTACGCGCCGGCCGCTCCGGCCGTCCTGCACAGCCGGCCACGCCCAGTGCCGCCACGGTCACGCCGGCGGCCAGGACCGACCGGCGGGTCCGTCCTCGTTCCCCGTCCACGGGGCTCTCGTTCCCCACGGATGCGTAACGAACCCGTCCCGTTCCGGTCACGGGTCCCGCGCGGGTCCGTACCGGTCAGACCGCGCCGGCGAGGCGGGCGACGGCGTCGCGGACCTCGTCCAGGGACAGCGCCAGCGTGGCGTCGCCCACGGGCAGCTCCACGCGCACCACGCCCGGGTCGCCGGTGACCGCGGCCTGCACCCAGGTCCACAGCCCCTCCTGCGCCAGCGCGCGGACCGCGGCCCCGAAGGCCTCCGGCGTGGTCGACAGCAGCAGGTGCAGCATCGGCGTCTGCGGCGGGTCGGGCACCACCCGCACGCCGGGCAGGGCGCGGACGGTGTCGGCGATCTCCCGCGCCCGCTCGAGGTACGCGGGGAACAGCGGCAGCCGGCGGCGCAGGCAGGTCAGCGCCGAGGCCGCACCCGGCCACAGGCCGAACAGCGTGCCGCCCATCCGCCCGCGCCACTCCCGGACCTCGGCGACGACGTCCAGGGGCCCGGCCACGCAGCACCCGGCCAGCGCGCCGATCCCCTTGTAGAAGCTGACGTAGACCGTGTCGAACGGCGCCGCCACGTCGGCCGGAGACATCCCGTAACCGGCGGCGGCCTCCCACAGCCGGGCGCCGTCGAGGTGGGCCACCGAGTGCACGTCGTGCGCCCACGCGGCCTGCTCGACGACGTCGTCCCACGGCGGCAGCGGCCCGCCCAGGTCCCGTTGCGGTAGCTCCACCACCAGCGCGGCCGGCGCCTCGGCGACGCCGTCGAGGTCGGCGCGCAGCAGCATGCGGTGCCGGTCGCCGACCGGGCGCTCGACCAGGCCCTGCAGCCGCGCGAGCGCGCCGCCCTCGTGCCGGAAGAGGTGGCACTCGGGGTGCCCGACGACGGTGGACCGGCGGCTGCGCCCGGCGTGCACCCGCAGCACCGCCTGCTGGGCCATCGTCCCGCTGGGCAGGTAGACGGCGGCCGGCTTGTCCAGCAGCTGCGCGACCTCCGCCTCCAGCTCCGCGACGACGCCGCCCGCGCCGTACCGGTCCAGCGCGGTGCCCGCCGGGATGGTGGCCAGCAGGTCGGCGGCGCGCTGCACGCCGTGCCCGGTGAGGGCGCGGTCGCAGGCCAGCCGCAGGGCGTCGAGGTCGTCGTCCACGGGCCCAGTCTCCCGGGAGTCCGGGGTCCCGGCGGACCGGGGCCCGGGCCCCGGCCCCGTCAGGCGTCGAGCAGCTCGCGGAGGAGCGCGCCGACGGGGCCGGCCTCGATGAGGAAGCCGTCGTGCCCGTACGGCGAGGACACCACCCGCAGCGGCACGCCGAGCGCGTCGGCCACCCGCTGCTGCAGCTCCAGCGGGTAGAGCCGGTCGGAGTCGACGCCGGCCACCACCGCCCGCGCGGTCACCCGGGCCAGCGCCGCCTCCACCCCGCCCCGGCCGCGGCCGACGTCCCAGGTGTTCATCGCCTCGGTGAGCACCAGGTAGCTGCCGGCGTCGAACCGGCGGGTGAGCTTGTCGGCGTGGTGGTCGAGGTAGGAGGCGACGGCGAACCGGCCGTCGGCCTGCACGGCCGCGCCGAAGCGCTCCTCCAGCTCGAACGCGCTGCGGTAGGTCAGGTGCGCGATCCGCCGCGCGACGCCGAGCCCGGCGACCGGGTCGGCGCGGATCGCGGCCTGCTGGGTGGTCTGGGTGCCGATCTGGTCGGCGGTGGCCGCCGCGCCCGAGGCGAGGAAGAACAGCCCGGCCACCCGGTCGGGCAGCGCGACCGCCCACTCCAGGGCCCGCATCCCGCCCATCGACCCGCCGACGACGGCGGCCCAGCGGTCGATGCCCAGCGTGTCCGCGAGCGCCGCCTCGACCAGCACCTGGTCGCCGACGGTCACCTCCGGGAACCGCGCGCCCCACGGCCGGCCGTCCGGCGCGGTCGACGACGGCCCGGTGGTCCCCTGGCACCCGCCGAGCACGTTGGCGCAGACGACGAAGAACCGGTCGGTGTCCAGCGCCGCGCCCGGCCCGACCAGCGACGCCCACCAGCCCGGCGTCGGGTGGCCGGGCCCGGCCGGGCCGGTGACGTGGCTGTCGCCGGTGAGCGCGTGCTCGACCAGCACCGCGTTGCCGCCGTCGGGGGCGAGCGTGCCCCAGGTCTCGTAGGCCACCCGGACGCCGGGCAGCACCCCGCCGCGTTCGAGCCGGACCGGTCCGTCCAGGTCGAGGAACAGCCGGTCCCCGGCGGGGTCGCCGTCGCGCCACCCGCCGGTGCGCGGCGGGGTGCGGGACCCCGGGAGGTCCCGCACCCCGCCCACGTCAGGCGCCCTTCGCGGCGCGGAACCCGGCCTCGAGGTCGGCGAGGATGTCCTCGATCCCCTCCAGGCCGGCGGCCAGGCGCACCAGGCCGGGGGTGACGCCGGTGGTCCGCTGCTCCTCCGGCGTCAGCTGCGAGTGCGTCGTCGAGGCCGGGTGGATGACCAGGCTGCGGACGTCGCCGATGTTGGCCACGTGGCTGTGCAGCTCCAGCGCCTCGACGAAGCGCTTGCCCGCCTCGACGCCGCCGCGGATCTCGAACGCCAGCACCGCGCCGGCGCCGCGCGGGGCGTAGCGCTGCTGGGCGGCGTGCCACGGCGAGGACGGCAGGCCGGCGTAGTGCACCGACTCCACCTCGTCGTGCGCCTCGAGGAACTCGGCCACCCGCTGGGCGTTGGCCACGTGCCGCTCCATGCGCAGCGACAGCGTCTCGATGCCCTGCACGACCAGCCAGGCGTTGAACGGGCTGATCGCCGGGCCGAGGTCGCGCAGCAGCTGCACCCGGGCCTTGAGCGCGTAGGCCGGCGCGCCGAGGTCGGCGTAGACGACGCCGTGGTAGGTCGGGTCCGGCGTGGTGAAGCCGGGGAACCGGCCGCGGGTCCAGTCGAAGTTGCCGCCGTCGACGATGACCCCGGCGATCGCGGTGCCGTGGCCGCCGAGGTACTTGGTGGCCGAGTGGACGACGACGTCGGCGCCGTGCTCGAGCGGGCGCACGAGGTACGGCGTGGCGATGGTGTTGTCGACGATCAGTGGCACCCCGTTGCGGTGCGCCACCTCCGACACCGCGGAGATGTCGAGGACGTCGCCCTTCGGGTTGCCGATCGACTCCCCGTAGAACGCCTTGGTGTTCTCGCGGACCAGCGACTGCCAGTTCTCCGGGTCGTCGGGGTCCTCGACGAAGGACACCTCGACGCCGAGCTTGGGCAGCGAGTGGTGCAGCAGGTTGTACGTGCCGCCGTACAGCGACGCCGAGGCGACGACGTGGCTGCCGGCCTCGGCGACGTTGAGGATCGCCAGGGTCTCGGCGGCCTGGCCGCTGGCCACCGCGAGCGCGGCGACGCCGCCCTCGAGGGAGGCCACCCGCTGCTCGAGCGCGTCCTGCGTCGGGTTCATGATCCGCGTGTAGATGTTGCCCATCTCGGCCAGCGCGAACAGGTCGGCGGCGTGCTGGGCGTCGCGGAACTGGTAGCTGGTCGTGGCGTAGATCGGCAGGGCGCGGGCCCCGGTGGTGGGGTCGGGGCTGGTCCCGGCGTGGATCTGCCGGGTCTCGAAGCTCCAGCTCTGCTGGTCGGGCACGGCGCCGTCTCCTCTCGCTCGCGGAGACCCCGCGGCGCACGGAGGGCTCCGTCTTGCCGCGCGGCGGGCGCCGCGCGGCCGGCTCTTCCCCTGGGAGCACCTCGGACGGAGGAGAGGTTGCCGGGCAGCCAGCCAGGTACTTGTCGCTGCCTCTCGTGAGCCTGCGCGGAACCCTAGCGCCCGGTCAGGAGGCGCCGGGCCGGGGGGAGGCGAGGGCGGCCGCGGCGCCGTCGGCGAGACGGGCGACGAGCTCGCCGGCGGGCAGCGCCTCGGCCAGCGCGTACGCCTGCCCGGCCCACATGCTGACCGCCTCCGGGTCGCCGGCCTGCCGCGCCGCTGCGCGCAGCGGCGTCGTCAGGTGGTGGACCTGCGGGTAGGCGGCCGGGGCCGCGGCGGTGTGCTCGGCGAGGAAGCGGTTGACCAGCCCGCGGGCGCGCCGGCCGCTGAACGCGCGGGTGAGCGCCGTCGGCCGGCCGCCGCCCAGGGCCGCCCGGTGCGCGGCGCCGGTGCCCGCCTCGGGGCACAGCAGGAACGCCGTGCCCAGCTGCGCGGCCTCCGCCCCGGCGACGAGCACCGCGGCCACCGCGGGGCCGTCGACGATCCCGCCGGCGGCGACCATCGGCAGGTCCACCGCCCGGGCGACCAGCCGCAGCAGCGGCAGCAGCCCGTACTCGCCCGCCCCGTCCTCGTCGCGGAGGCCGCCGCGGTGTCCGCCGGCCTCGACGCCCTGCACCACCAGCGCGTCGGCGCCGGCGTCGCGGGCGGCCACGGCGTCCTCCGGCGAGGTGACGGTGACCAGCACGGTGGCGCCGACGTCGTGCAGCGCGGCGACCATGTCCGGCCGCGGCAGGCCGAAGGTGAACGACACCACCGGCACCCGCTCCTCGGCGAGGACCGCGACCTTGGCCTCCCACGCGTCGTCGTCGGCGCGGGGCTCGCCGAGGTCCACGCCCCACCGCCGCGCCTCGGGCCGGAGCCGCTCGGCGTAGCGGCGCAGGGCGCCCTCGTCGGCGGGCGGCCCGGGGACGAAGACGTTGACGCCGAACCGCTCCCGGGTCCGCGCCCGGACGGCGCGGACCTCCTCGCGCACCGCCTCCGGCGTCCGGTAGCCGGCGGCGAGGAAGCCCAGGCCGCCGGCCCCGGACACCGCCGCGGCCAGCTCCACCGTCGACGGCCCGCCGGCCATCGGCGCCTGCACGACCGGTCGACGCAGCCCCAGCACCATGCCGGGCATCCTGCGCCCCGCGGCTCAGGCGGGGGTCAGCCGGGCCAGCACCTGGTCCAGCGCCACGCGGTCGCCGGGGGCGACGAGCAGGTCGACGACGCCGTCGGCCGGGGCGCGCAGCGTGTGCTCCATCTTCATCGCCTCGACGACGACCACCGGGTCGCCCGCGCCGACCGCCTGACCGTGGGACGCCGGGGTGGCGATCACCGTGCCGGGCATCGGGCTGGTCAGCTCGGGGGCGTGCGCGGCGGCGTCCGGCCGCAGCACCAGCCGCCGGGCCCGCCGCAGTGCCCAGTCGGCGCCGCCGGCGTGCACGAACAGCGCGTCCCCGTCCTCGGCCACCCGGCAGTGCGACCGCACGCCGTCGCGGACCAGCGCCAGGCCGCCGTCCTCGGGTGCGCAGCTCAGCGGGCCGGCGTCGGCGCCGTCGAGGCCGGCCCGCGCGGCGGCGGGCGTGCCGCTGAGCGTCACCGTCCGCTGCCGCCCGCCGGTCTCCAGCCGGACGACGAACGGGGCCGACGGCGCGCCGGCGCGGAAGCCGGTGGGCGCGCTCCACGGGTCGGCCGGGTCGGCGGCGGCCCAGGCGGTCAGCCACACGTGCGCGGCGGCGGCGAGGACGGCGTCGTCGGGGACGGCGGGCGGCTCCCACGCGGCGGCGAACCGGTCGAGCAGCGCGGTGTCCAGGTCACCGGTCCGCACCGCGGGCTCGGCGAGCAGGGACCGCACGAACCCGACGTTGGTGGTCACGCCGAGCACCGCGGTCTCCGCGAGCGCCCGGTCCAGCGCGGCCAGCGCGGTGGCGCGGTCGGGGCCGGCGGCGACCACCTTGGCGAGCATCGGGTCGTAGTCGGAGCCGACGACGGTGCCGGCGGCGATGCCGGAGTCCACGCGGGCGCCCTCGGGTTCGGCCAGGGCCAGCACCCGCCCGCCGGTGGGGAGGAAGCCGCGGGCGGGGTCCTCGGCGTAGACCCGCGCCTCGACCGCCCAGCCGGTCAGCGCGACGTCGTCCTGGGTGAAGGCGAGCGGCTCCCCCGCCGCCACCCGGAGCTGCTGCTCGACCAGGTCCAGGCCGGTGACCAGCTCGGTGACCGGGTGCTCGACCTGCAGCCGGGTGTTCATCTCCATGAAGAAGAACTCGTCGGGCCGGTCGGCCGAGACGATGAACTCCACGGTGCCCGCGCCGGTGTAGCCGACGCTGCGGGCGGTGGCGCAGGCGGCGGCGCCGATCCGCTCGCGGGTGGCGGCGTCCAGCAGCGGCGACGGCGCCTCCTCGACCACCTTCTGGTGCCGCCGCTGCAGGCTGCACTCGCGCTCGCCGAGGTGGACGACCGCGCCGTGCGCGTCGGCGAGCACCTGCACCTCGACGTGCCGCGGCCGCTGCACGAACCGCTCGAGGAACAGCGTGTCGTCGCCGAACGCCGCGCGGGCCTCCCGGCGGGCCGACGCCAGGGCCGCGGGCAGGCCGGCGGCGTCCTCGACCACCCGCATGCCCTTGCCGCCGCCGCCCGCCGAGGGCTTGACCAGCACCGGGAACCCGATGCCGGGGGCGGCGGCCACCAGGTCGGCGTCGGTGAGGCCGGGCTCGGCGACGCCGGGGACGACCGGCACCCCCGAGGCGACCACGGTCTTCTTGGCGGTGATCTTGTCGCCCATCACCCGGATCGCCTCGGCCGGCGGGCCGACGAACACCACGCCGGCGTCGGCCAACGCGGAAGCCAGGGCCGGGTTCTCCGAGAGGAAGCCGTAGCCGGGGTGCACGGCCTGCGCGCCGGTGGCGAGGCACGCCTCGACCACCCGCTCCACCGACAGGTAGCTCTCCGCGGCCGGGGCGGGGCCGAGCCGGTAGGCGACGTCGGCGGCGCGGACGTGCGGGGCGCCGGCGTCGGCGTCGCTGTAGACGGCGACCGAGCGGATGCCCAGCCGGCGCAGCGTCCGGACGACGCGGACGGCGATCTCGCCCCGGTTGGCGACGAGGACGGTGTCGAACACGCTGCTGCTCACATCCGGAAGACGCCGTAGGCGACGTCGTCGAGGGGGGCCTGCGCGCACGCGGACAGCGCCAGGCCGAGGACGGTGCGGGTGTCGGCGGGGTCGAGGACGCCGTCGTCCCACAGCCGCGCCGTCGAGTAGTAGGGGTTGCCCTGGGCCTCGTACTGGCCGCGGATCGGCGCCTTGAACGCCTCTTCCTCCTCCGGGGGCCAGTCGGTGCCGCGGGCGGCCAGCCCGTCCCGGCGGACGGTGGCCAGCACCGAGGCGGCCTGCTCGCCGCCCATCACCGAGATGCGGGCGTTGGGCCACATCCACAGGAAGCGGGGGGAGTAGGCCCGGCCGCACATCGAGTAGTTGCCGGCGCCGTAGGACCCGCCGATGACGACGGTCAGCTTCGGCACCCGGGCGCAGGCGACGGCGGTGACCATCTTGGCGCCGTGCTTGGCGATGCCGCCGGCCTCGTAGTCGCGGCCGACCATGAACCCGGTGATGTTCTGCAGGAACAGCAGCGGGATGCGCCGCTGGTCGCACAGCTGGACGAAGTGCGCGCCCTTGAGCGCGGACTCGCCGAACAGCACGCCGTTGTTGGCGACGATGCCCACCGGGTGCCCGTGCAGCCGGGCGAAGGTGGTCACCAGGGTGGGCCCGTAGAGGGCCTTGAACTCCTGGTGCTCGCCGCCGTCGACCAGCGTGGTGATGACGTCGCGGACGTCGTAGGGCGTGCGCGGGTCGACCGGCACCAGGTCGTAGAGGTCGGTCTGCGGGCGGACGGCGTCCCGCGGCGGGGCCACCTCCCAGGCCGGCGGCGCGGGCGGGGCCAGCGTGGAGACGATGCCCCGGACGATCTCCAGCGCGTGCTCGTCGTCGTCGGCCAGGTGGTCGGTCACGCCGGAGACGCGGCTGTGCAGGTCGCCGCCGCCGAGGTCCTCGGCGCTGACCACCTCGCCGGTGGCCGCCTTCACCAGCGGCGGCCCGCCCAGGAAGATCGTGCCCTGCTCGCGGACGATCACCGACTCGTCGGCCATCGCCGGCACGTACGCGCCGCCGGCGGTGCAGGAGCCGAGGACGGCGGCCACCTGCGGGATGCCGCGCGCGCTCAGCGTGGCCTGGTTGAAGAAGATCCGGCCGAAGTGCTCGCGGTCGGGGAACACCTCGTCCTGCATCGGCAGGAACGCGCCGCCGGAGTCGACGAGGTAGACGCACGGCAGCCGGTTCTGCAGCGCCACCTCCTGCGCGCGCAGGTGCTTCTTCACCGTCACCGGGTAGTAGGTGCCGCCCTTGACCGTGGCGTCGTTGGCGACGACGACGCACGGGCGGCCCGCGATGCGGCCGATGCCGGTGATGATCCCGGCGCCGGGGGAGTCGCCGTCGTACATGTCCTCGGCGGCCAGCGGCGAGAGCTCGAGGAACGGGCTGCCGGGGTCGAGCAGGTGCGCGACGCGGTCGCGGGGGAGCAGCTTGCCGCGCTCGACGTGCCGGGCACGGGCGGCCTCGGAACCCCCGAGCGCCCGCCGGGCGAGCCGCTCGCGCAGCTCGGCGACCAGGTCCTCGTGCCGGGCGCGCGACGACTCCGGCGCGGCCACCGCCATGTTGTGCCTCCTGTGTGGGATCTCCGCCCCCGACGTTAACGGCCGTTCACATGCGCTGTCCACGTGCCGCGTCAGGTGGTCGGGGTGCTGTCCGTCGTCGGCGGGGGCTCCTCGGCGGGGGACGGAGGCTGCTGCGTCGTCGGCGTCTCCGTCCCGGGCTCCGTCGTCCGCGGGGCGGTCGTCGTCGGCAGGGTCGGGGTCGCCGGCGCGGTGGTGGTGGGAGCCGACGGCGGCGCCGTCTCCTCCGGCTCCGTCGTCGGCTCGGGCTCGGGCCCGGTCGTCGTCGGCCCCGGCTCGGTGGTCGTCGGGGGTGCCGTGGTCTCGGGCGCGGGCGCCGGGGTGGTGACCTCGGTCGTGCCGCCCGCCGGGACGGTCGCCGGGTCCGGCGGCTTCACGTACAGGTAGAGCACGCCCAGGCCCACGAAGAGCGCGGCCAGCACCAGCGTGGAGGTGCGGGCCCGGCCGATGTGCCCGGGTGAGCGGCGGAAGACGTTCGACAGGCCGAAGCGGCCGCGGCCGGCGGGGTCGCCGCCGCCGGTCTCCTCGGGACGCGGGGCGCCGGGGACGGTCACTGCTGCGCCCCCTGCCGGGCCGGGGCGGGCGCCGGCGCGGGTGCCGGCTCGGGGGTCACGTTGAGGCCGGCGTGGCCGAAGGCCAGCACGATCCGGGCGCGCAGGTCGCGGCTCACCTCGAACTGCCGGCCGGGCAGCGTGCGGGCGACCACCCGCACGTTGACCTGCTCGAGGTCGATGCTCTCGACGCCCATCACGCTCGGCTCGTCGAGCAGCAGGCGGCGCAGGGTGTCGTCGGCGAAGGCCTGCCGGCCCACCTCGCGGAGGATCTCGTTGACCCGCGTGACGTCGGCCGTCGTCGGCACGGGGACGTCGACCACCGCGCGCGCCCAGTCGCGGGACAGGTTGACCACCTTGACGATCTGCCCGTTCGGGATGGTGACCACCTCGCCGTCGGCCGAGCGCAGCCGGGTGATCCGCAGCGTGACGTCCTCGACCGTGCCGTCGGCCGGGTCGCCGCCGCCGACCACCTGGATCGAGACGACGTCGCCGAAGCCGTACTGCCGCTCGGTGATGAGGAAGAACCCGGCCAGGACGTCGCCGACGATCCGCTGCGCGCCGAAGCCGAGCCCCACGCCGAGCACGGTGGCCGGGGCGACCAGGCCGGTGACCGGGACGCCGAGGCGGTCGAGCACGTAGAACGCCGCCACCGCGTAGACCATCACGATGAGCGTCCAGGTGACGACCTGGGTGAGCGAGTGCCGGTGCTTGGCCGCCTCGGAGCGGACCAGCACGTCCCCGCCGGTGGAGCGGGCGTCGATGCGGCTGGTGATCCGGTCGCCCACCCAGCTGACGAACCGGGCCACCAGGACCGAGCCCAGGACGATCAGCACGATCTCCAGGCCGCGGCCGGCCAGCCAGTCGAGCAGGTCGGTGAACGGTGCCATGCGGGATCCGGTCCTCCGGTGGCTCGTGGGGGGTCGGTGCCCATCCAACCCGGTGCGGCCGGGAGTTGCCGCTACCTCGGCTCGACGAACAGCGAGGCGACCGAGCGCCCGATCCGCCCCGTGGTGTCGTGCAGCTCGGCCGAGCACTGCCCGACGCCGCCGGGCCCGATCGTCGTCGTCGCGTCCATGCCCAGCCACTCGCCCGCCGGCTGCCGGAACAGCGCGACGACGAGGTCGACGTTGGCGAAGGTCGCCCGGTCCCAGGGGAGCTCGGCGGAGATGCCGCTGGCCGCGTCGGTCATGACCAGCAGGTGCTCCAGCGGCGTCATCGGCTCGCCCTCGACCAGCGCGCACAACGGCCGGGTCCAGGCCGCGGCCGGCCCGGTGCCGGTGAGCGAGCCCGTCGCCTCCCGCCAGTCCAGCGCGCGGTGGTAGGCGACCTCCTGGCGGAACACGTCGAACACCGCCGGGCGGGCGTCCTCCGGGCCGACGGCGGCCGGCTGCGGGGGCGTGGCGGTGTCGGCCGCGTCGCGGCTGCGCATCCGCCAGGCGGTCGCCCGCATCGCCGTGCGCCCGCCCGCGGTGAGCGTGGCCTCCACCAGCTCGATCCGCCGGCCCGGGCGCAGCACCCGCGCCTCCACCTGCACCGGCCCCACCGGCACCGGCCCGAGGACGTCGTAGGCCAGCCGCACCGTCTGCCCGCCGGGGATGCCGCCGGTGCGCTCGACCTCGCGGGCGAGCAGCGCCGCCGGCGGCCCGGCGTGCTGGAGGCCCGGGTCCCACGGACCGATGGTCAGCGCGGTCGCGACGTAGCCGTCGCCGTCCGGGAGGTAGCAGGCGGTGGGCAGGTGCACGTCCCGCAGTCTCGCCCGGCCCGGGCCGGGGCCGTCCCGCGGGTCAGCCGGAGCGGGCCAGCCACAGCGCGGAGACCAGCCAGACCGCGCCCACCCCGGCGGCCAGCCACCACAGCGGCTGCCCGTCCGCCGACAGTGCGACGAGGACCCCCACCACGAGCACCGCGCCGGCCACCGGCGTCGACCGCAGCAGGGCGCCTGCGGTGTCCGGCCCGGGGAAGGCGACGAAGACCACCGCCGCGGCGACCAGCAGGAACGCGCACAGCGCCCCGAGGTAGGCCGCGGTGACGCCGAACTCCGCGGGCAGCACGAGCGCCCCGACCCCGCCGACGACGGCCCCCGCGCCCAGCCAGAGGAGCAGGCGGCGGCGCCGTCGGGACCACGGGGGGCGGGGTTCGGTCACGCCGTCGAGGGTGCCCGCCCTCCCTGTGGGTCACCCGTGCCGTGACCGCGATCATGGCGCCGGAACCGCGACGCGCCGGGCGGGCGTGGTCACCGCGCCATGATCGCGGGGAGCCGCACCGCCGCCGGTGACGCGTCGGTAGGTGGCGTCCGGCTCTACGACCGCTACGCTCGGACGGGTGCCGCACACCCGCCGCCCTGCGATCGGCTACCTGACCACCGTGGCGGCGGCGGGGCTGTTCGCCGTCAACGGCACCGTCTCCACGCTCGCGCTGCAGGCCGGCGTCCCGCCCACCTGGCTGACGGCGATGCGCTGCGGCGGGGCGGCGGTCGGCCTGCTGGCCGCGCTGGCGCTCGTCTCCCCGCGGCGGCTGCGGCTCACCTGGCGCGAGGTGCCCTTCCTCGCGGTGTTCGGCGTGGTCGGCGTCGCGCTGACCCAGTTCCTCTACTACGTGGCCATCGGCCGGCTGCCCGTCGGCATCGCGCTGGTGTTCGAGATGACCGCGCCGGTCGGGATCGCGTTGTGGGTCCGGCTGGTGCGCCGGGAGCCCGTGCGCCCCCGGATCTGGGTGGCACTGGCGCTGTCCCTGTCCGGGCTGGTCCTCGTCGCGCAGGTGTGGGAGGGCGGCGGCTCGCTGAACCCGCTCGGCGTCGCCGCGGGCCTGGCCGCCGCCGTCTGCCTGGCGACCTACTACCTCATGGGCGAGCGCGGGACGGCCACCCGCGACCCGGTCGCGCTCACCACCTGGACGTTCGTGGCCGCCGCGCTGTTCTGGGCGGTCGTCGCCCCGTTCACCGCGTCGTTCGACGCCGGCGTGCTCGGGGAGCGGGTGCCGGTCTCGCTCGGCTCGGCGCAGCTGCCGCTGTGGGTGCTCGTGGCCTGGATCGTCGTCCTCGGGGCGATCACGCCGTTCTGGCTGTCGATCGCCGCGCTGCGCCACCTGCCGCCGACGACGGCCGGGCTGGTGGCCACCGTCGAGCCGGTGTTCGCCTCGGTCGTCGCCTGGCTCTGGCTCGAGCAGGTGCTCACCGGCTGGCAGGTGGCCGGCGGGCTGGTGGTGCTCGGCGGCATCGCGCTCGCCCAGACCGCCCGCACCGCCGCGCGGCCGGCCCCGGCGCCGGCGCCCGTCCCCGAGACGCCGGCGCCCCTGTGAGCCCTCCTCCGATGGCCGTCGGCCCCTCGCGGGTCCCGCCGCGAGCCTGCGAGCGGTGGGGGAGGGGTCCTTCGACTAGCTGACCTTCTGCGCGTCGGCGAGCCAGCCGGCCAGGCGCTCCATGTAGCGGGCCTGGGCGGCGTGGTCCATGCCGACGTACTCCCACGGGTACACCTGCTGCGCCTGCGCGGCGGGCAGCAGGCCGTAGGTCGGCTGGCCGGCCATCTCCTCCGGGGTCATGGCGCCGCGGCGCGAGTAGAGGATCACGTCGCTGCGGTACTGCGGCACCTGCTCCCAGCTCGCGGTCTGCCAGAAGTAACCGTCGCCGCCCGGGTCGACGAACTGCACGCCGAGGTCGGAGTAGAGGCGCAGCGACGGGTCGTCGGGGGCCTTGGCCATGTAGAAGCCCTCGTCCGGGTAGGCGGCCACCGGCAGCACGGTGACCCCGGAGGAGGCGGCCTCGGTCAGCGCTGCGGAGGCCTCCGCGTAGTCCCGCCGGGCCGCGCTCGCCTCCGCGCCGTCGATGTCCGCGCCGAGGGACTCCGCGAGCTCGGCGGTGCGCTCGATGACGTCGGCGGCCGAGCCGCGCCAGGCGATCGCCACGACCGGCGCGATCCGCCCGACCTGCTCCTGCTGCTCCAGTGACTCGAAGCCGTAGAGGGGCTGGGTGTCGTCGAGCGTCCCCTCCGAGTCCACCGGGTAGACGGTGGTGACGATCAGGTCGGGGTCGGCGGCGGCCAGCGCCTCGAGGTCGATCTGCCCGTAGCTCTCGCCCACGATCTCGACGCCGGAGAGGTCGCGGCCCTCGAACTGCACGTCGTCGGCGGCCGAGGTCTGGCCGAAGGTGGCCACCGGCTCGATGCCGTGGTTCCACAGCGACGACACGACGTCGTTGAGGCCGGCCACCCGCTCCGGCGCGGCGTCGAGCTCGACGGTGGTGCCCACGTCGTCGGTGAACGACCAACCCCCGGCCGCGGCCTGCGCCCCGTCGTCGGTGCCGGGTCCGGCGCAGGCGCCCGCGGCGAGCAGGGCCGCCAGCGCGAGGGGGGCGCCGGGCAGGCGCGGGGGTCGGGACACCGGGGTCCTCCTCCGGTTCGGGCAGGGGCTTCCCCCTGCGGGCGAAGGGAGGTTAGCCTTGCCTCAGTTCCGGTCCGCGAGGGCCGTCCCCGAGCGGAGCGGAGACCCGCGTGACGACGACGATCGAGGCCCCGGCAGCGGCGGTGGCCGAGCTGCCGCAGTGGCTGTTCTTCGAGACCGTCGTCGCCCGCGTGCGCCCGCTCGGCCCGTCGACGGTGCGGATCACGCTCACCGGCCCGCAGCTCGAGGACTTCGGCGTCGCCGGGGACGACCAGCGGGTCAAGCTCGTCCTCGCCCCCGACCCGACGGCGCTGGCCGAGCTGCAGGCCGCCGGCGCCGAGTGGTACCCCGCCTACTGCGCGCTCGCCGAGGAGCGGCGCCCGGTCCTGCGCACGTACACCGTGCGCGCCGCCCGCCCCGAGCGGGCCGAGGTCGACCTCGACGTCGTCCTGCACGGCGTCGCCGACGGGCACGCCGGCCCGGCCGCCACCTGGGCCGCGCAGGCCCGCCCGGGCGACCCGATGGTGCTCATGGGCCCCGACCGGCCCGGCCGCGGCCGCGCCTGGGGCGTCGAGTGGGCGCCGCCGGCCACGGCCTCCTGCCTGCTGCTCGCCGGCGACGAGACCGCGGTGCCCGCCGTCAGCGCGATCCTCGAGGCGCTGCCGCCCGGCCGGCGCGCCGTCGCCGTCCTCGAGGTGCCCGAGGCCGGGGACCTGCAGGACCTGCGGCTGCCCGAGGGCGTGCAGGTGCGCTGGCTGGCCCGCGCCGACCGCCCCCGCGGCGAGCTGCTGGTGCCCGCGATGCACGCCGCGCTGGTCGACCTCGGCGTCTGCGCCGCGCCGGCGCCCGCCCCCGAGGACGTCGACCTCGACACCGGCCTGCTGTGGGAGGTCCCCGAGGACCCCGCGGCCGGGACCGGCTGCTACGCCTGGCTGGCCGGCGAGGCCGGGATGGTCAAGCGGCTGCGCCGCCGCCTGGTCGGCGACCTCGGCGTCGACCGGCGCTCGGTGGCCTTCATGGGCTACTGGCGCGAGGGCCGCGCCGAGAACTGAGGAAGGACCACCCTTCCCCCCACGCCTCGCAGGCCCGGCGCGGGTCCCTGGAGGGTGGCCGTTCCATCAGCTCACCGGGGGAGGCGGCGGACCGGGACGACCATCGGGGTGCCGGCCACCGGGTCGGGCACCACGCGGGCCTCGAGGTCGAAGACGTCGGCGAGCAGCTGCTCGGTGAGCACCTCGTGCGGCGTGCCGGAGGCGACCAGGACGCCGTCGCGCATGGCCACCAGCCGCTGCGCGTAGCGGGCGGCGAGGTTGAGGTCGTGCAGCACGACGACGACCGTGCGGCCCCGCTCGGCGTGCAGCCGCGACACGAGCTCCAGGACGTCGATCTGGTGCGACAGGTCCAGGTACGTCGTCGGCTCGTCGAGCAGGATCAGGTCGGTGCCCTGCGCCAGTGCCATGGAGATCCACGCCCGCTGCCGCTGGCCGCCGGAGAGCTCGTCCACCGGGCGGTCGGCGAGGTCGCTCATGTCGGTCCACGTGAGCGCCTCGGCGACGACCGCCTCGTCCTCGGTCGACCACTGCCGCAGCCAGCTCTGGTGCGGGTGGCGGCCGCGGGCCACCAGGTCGGCGACGGTGAGCCCGGACGGCGCGACCGGCGTCTTCGCGATCGCCCGCCCGTCGAGCAGCACCTGTCCGGCCGCCGGGCGCAGCAGCCGGCCCAGCGCCCGCAGCAGGGTGGACTTGCCGCAGCCGTTGGGGCCGACGACCGCGGTGAACGAGCCGTCGGTGAGCGCGAGGTCCAGCCCGTCGACGACGACTCGGTCGTCGTAGGCCAGGCGCAGCCCCTCGGCCGCCAGGCGCACCCGCCCCTCGCCCGCGGGCACGGACAGCGGGGGCGCGTCGGTGGTGGGAGTCGTCATGCGATGGTCCGCCTCCCGCGGACGAGCAGCCAGAGCAGGTACGGGGCGCCGACGACGGCGGTGAGGATGCCCACCGGCAGGGCCTCGGGCAGGACGGTGCGCGTGAGCAGGTCGGCCAGCACCACCAGCGCCGCGCCGAGCAGGCCCGACGCCAGCACCGGCGGGCGCGAGCCGCCGGTCAGCCGCACGGCGATCTGCGGGACGACCAGCGCGACGAACGTGACCGGCCCGGCGGCCGAGACCGACGCGGCGACCAGCACGACGGCGATGAGCACCACGGCGGCCTGCGCCGCGGGCAGCCGCACGCCCAGCCCGCGCGCGGTGTCGTCGCCGAACTGCAGCACGCCGAGCACCCGCCCCGCCGCGAGGGCCAGCGGCAGCAGGACCGCGAGGGCGAGGGCCAGCGGCACGGCCTGGTCCCAGGTGCGGGCGTTGAGCGAGCCGACGATCCACACGTAGGCGGCCGCGGCGTCGTAGATGGCCGCCCGGGTGAGCAGCCAGTCGACCACCGCCAGCGAGATCGAGGACACCGCGACGCCGACGAGGACCAGCCGGTAGCCGTCGACGCCGGACCGGTACGCCAGCAGGAACAGCAGCAACCCGGCTCCCAGCGCCCCGGCGAGGGCCGCGAGCGGGACGCCGACGCCGCCGAGGACCGCGCCGGCCGACGAGGTCCCGGTGGCGACGATCGCCACCACGGCGCCCACCGAGGCGCCCGAGGTGATCCCGAGGATGTCCGGGGAGGCCAGGGGGTTGCGCGCGAAGGTCTGGAACAGGGCGCCGGCCACGCCGAGCGCCAGCCCGACCAGCGCGCCGACGGCGACCCGCGGCGCGCGCAGCTCCAGCACGACGAACCGCTGGCCCTGCTCGCCGGCGCCGGCCAGCGTGCGCAGCACGTCGGTGACCGCGATCGGGTAGTCGCCGCGGCCCAGCGCGACCGCCCCGAGCAGCACGACGACGGCCAGCGCGGCCAGCGGCACGACGACCGACCGCCAGCGGAACCGCACCGACACCGGCCCGTACCGCAGGACGACCGCACGGCCGCCCGCGCGCCCGCCGGGGTCGGGCGGGGTCGTCTCGCGGATGGTGTCGACGGTGGCGGTCACGCGGCGGCCCTCACAGCGTCGCGCTCCGGCGCCGGCGCACCAGCGCGACGAAGAACGGCCCGCCCAGCAGGGCGAGCACGATGCCGACCTGCACCTCGCCGGGCCGCGCGATCACCCGGCCGACGACGTCGGCGGTCAGCAGCAGGAACGCCCCGGCCAGCGCCGAGCAGGGGACCAGCCACCGGTGCGCCGGCCCGGTGAACACCCGGACGGCGTGCGGGACCACCAGCCCGACGAACGCGATCGGCCCGCAGGCCGCCGTCGCGGCGCCGGCGAGCAGCGTGATGGCCACCAGGCCGACGGCGCGGGCCGGCCACACCCGCTGGCCGAGGCCGCGGGCCACGTCCTCGCCCATGCCGAGCAGGTCCAGGGCGGGCGCGTTGAGCAGGGCGAGCACCAGGCCGGCGACGATGAACGGCAGCACCTGCCAGGCGATGTCGGCGCCGCGGCCGGCCAGCGCGCCGACCACCCAGAAGCGGAAGGCGTCCAGCGAGTCGGAGTCGCTGACCAGCACGGCGCGCACCAGGGCGTAGAGCAGCGCGGACAGCGTGGAGCCGGCCAGGGCGAGGGTGACCGGGGTGGCCCCGCCGTGGCCGGCCGCGCCCAGGACGTACACGGCGACCGTCCCCGCCAGCGCTCCCGCGAAGGCGAACCACACGTACCCCGACGGCGTGCTGACCCCCAGCAGCGCGATGGCGAGGACCACGGCGAAGGAGGCGCCGGCGGTGACGCCGAGCAGGCCGGGGTCGCCGAGCGGGTTGCGGGTGTGCCCCTGCATCAGGGCGCCGGCGACGCCGAGCGATGCCCCGACCATCAGGCCGAGCGCGGTGCGCGGGACCCGCAGGTCCCAGACGATGACCGCCTCCTCGGTCCGCAGCGAGCGGTCGGTGAGGGCCTCCCACACGGTGCCCAGCCCGAGCGGGCGGGTGCCGATCGCGATGCTGGCCGCGCAGGCGGCGACCACGAGGACGAGGAGCCCGGCCAGACCGAGCACGCGGCGCCGCGTCCGGGCGGCCCCCGCCGGGCGCGGCGGGGTCGCCCCGGTCGCCGCGGGAGCGCGGGTGACACTGGGGACGGGCACCGGGCAGCTCCGGACGGTCGAGATCAGGCAAGGCTCACCTTAGTACCCGCTCCGGTGCGGGTCACGCTCACCGCTTCGTGCGGCGGCTCCCGCCGTGCCAGTCCTCCTGTACCCCGGTCTCCCCGGGCGCCACGCCGAACGACGCCAGCTGGGGCCGCTCGCGCAGGCTGCGCTTGAGCTCCGCGAACCCGGGGAAGCGGGCCAGCCGGACGACGGCGTCCCACAGCTCGACCGCGTCGTCGTCGGCGGGCAGCCGGCTGACGACCGGGCCGAAGAAGGCGACGCCGCCGGGCGGCTCGAAGTGCAGGATCGGCGTCCCGACGTCCTTGCCGGTGAGCGCCAGCGCCTCGTCGGTCTCGGCCCGGATCGTGGCGTCCCAGCCGTCGTCGTCGAGGGCGTCGGCGAGGCCCGCCGGCAGCCCGGCGCGCTCCAGCACCGGCTCGAGGTAGGCCCGCGTGCCGCGCTCGCCGGCCGTGCCGGGCCGGTCGGGCTCGGTCTCGAAGACCCGCCGGCCGAGGGCCTCGTAGAGCGTGCCCACCGCTGCGCGGCCGTGCTCCTCGCGGGTGCGGGCGGCCACGCGCAGCAGCCGCAGCCCCGCGGTGTGGCCGGCCTCGTACTCGGGCGGGAAGTGGGCGTCGTAGTCGACGTGCGCGTTGAGCAGGCGCAGCGAGATGAACCGCCAGTCGACGTCGTACTCCCGCCGGGCCGCGACGGTGCGCACCCACCGGCTGGTCAGCCAGGCGAACGGGCACACCGGGTCGAAGTAGAAGTGCAGGTCGGCCATGGCCCGATGCTGCCCCGCCCGCGCGGGAGCCGCTCCTGGGGTGCTGTTCGTACGCCCCGGGCCTTGCAGCACCCCGGGCGGAGGAGGAACACCCCAGGAGGGCGCGGGTCAGCCGGCGAGCAGCGCCTCGATCGCCGTCCGGACCTCCGGCGCGCCGGGCTCGGTCATCGGGCGGAACCGCGCGACGACCGCGCCGTCGCCGTCGACCAGGAACTTCTCGAAGTTCCACTGGACCGGGCCGGCCTCGCCCGCGGCGTCGGGAGCCTCGGTGAGCCGCTGGTAGACCGGGTGCGCGCCCTCGCCGTCGACGTCGACCTTCCCCGTCATCGGGAAGGTGACGCCGTAGGTGGCCGAGCAGAAGGACCCGATCTCCTCGGCGGTGCCGGGCTCCTGCCCGGCGAACTGGTTGCACGGCACGCCGACGACGGTGAACCCGCGCGGGCCGTACTCCCGCTGCAGCTCCTCGAGCCCGGTGTACTGCGGGGTCAGGCCGCAGCGGCTGGCCACGTTGACCACCAGGGCCGGGCGGCGGCCGGTGAGCGCGCCGAGCGTGGTGTCCTCGCCCTGGAGGGTCGAGACGGGCAGGTCGAGCAGGTTGGTCACGGGCACTCCTCGCGGGCCGGACGGGTCGACGGCACCAGCGCGCGGGACGCCGGGCTCATTCCAGGTCGCTGATGTCGTCGGGGACGTCGACCGCGTGCTGCCGCAGCGCGGCCAGCGGCACGACCTCCAGCGACCGCGCGTTCGTGGCCGCGAGGACCACGCCGGCCGCGGCGCCGGCGCGGTAGGCCTGCAGCCAGCGGGCGGCGACGACGCACCAGCGGTCGCCGGGCCGCAGCCCGGGGAACCCGAACTCCGGCCGCGGGGTCGTGAGGTCGTTGCCGAGCTCGCGCTGCAGGGCGAGGAACTCGCGGGAGACGACGGCGCACACCGTGTGGCTGCCCAGGTCGTCCGGGCCGGTGCGGCACGCCCCGTCGCGGTAGAAGCCGGTCACCGGCTCGGTGCCGCAGGGCTCCAGGGGACCGCCCAGCACGTTGCGCTCGGTCCCCGGCTCCGGCTCGGTCACGACGGGATCGTGGCAGAGGTGCTCCCGGACGCGCCCGTCCGCGGACCCGGGCGGCGACGCTGCCGGCCGGGCCCGCGGAGCGGTCAGGCGGCGCCGGTCAGACGGCGTCCTCGCGACGGCGCCGGCCGGCGAGGGTCAGGCCGGTCCCCAGCGCGAGGGCCAGCAGGGCCGCGCCGAGGGCGGTCGCCGTCTCGGTGCCGGTGTAGGCCAGCTCCCCGGTGTCCGCGGAGCGGTCGGACGCCGTCCGGGAACCGGCCGACCAGGAGCCCGCCGCCCAGGAGCCGGCCGCCGAGGCCGCGCGGGTGGTCCCGGAGGCCCAGCCGGTCGCCGGGCCGTGACCGCGGTCGTGACCGGCGTGGTGACCCGAGCCGTGGCCCGGGCAGTCCTCGGGCGAGCCCGGGTGCTGCGGGTCGGTCGGGTCGGTCGGCGGCGCGCAGTCGCCGAGGGCGTCACCGAGCAGGCCGAGGCCCAGGCCGCAGACGGTCACCGGCACGTCGACGTCGATGCCGCCGTCGGAGCCGTCGCCCCCGGAGCCGGGACCACCGGGACCCTCCGTGCCCTCGGGGGAGCACCCGCCGAGCGCGTTCCCCAGCAGACCGATGCCGTTGCCGCAGACGGTGACGGGCAGGTCGACGTCGACGCCCTCGCCGGTCCCGGAGCCGTCAGTCGACCCGTCGCCCGAGCCGTCGCCGGGGGCCGCCGGCGAGCAGTCGCCGGCCGAGTCGCCCAGCAGCCCGAGGCCGTTGCCGCAGACGGTGACGGGCAGGTCGACGTCCAGCAGGCCGCCGTCGGCGTCGCCGGAGCCGCCCCCGGACGTGGCCGGCGTGCACTCGCCGGCGGCGTCGCCGAGAGCGCCCAGGCCGTTGCCGCAGACGGTGACCGGCAGGTCGACGTCGAGCGGGGAACCGTCGGACCCGGCGCCGGGCTCCCCGGTCGGGATCGCCGGGGTGCAGTCCCCGGCGGCGTCGCCGAGCACGCCGACGCCGTTGCCGCACGCGGTGACCGGGGCGTCGACGTCGAGCAGGTCGCCGAGCGGGCCGCCGTCGGCGGGGGCGGGGGCCGGCTCGGGGGCGGCGGTGCAGCCCCCGAGCGCGTCGCCCAGCAGGCCGACGCCGTTGCCGCAGACGGTGACCGGCACGGTCACCGCGCCCTCGGGGGTGGACGGGGCGGTGCCGCCGGCCGCGGCGTCGCCGAGCGCGCCGATCCCGTTGCCGACGACGGTCACCGGCACGACGACGTCGGCCGGGTCGTTGCTGCCCGGGGCCGGCGCGGCGGGCTCCTGGGTGGCGGTGCCCCCGGCGACCGAGGCGTCGTTGCCGCCGATCGTCACGGGCACCGAGACGTCGACCGGGCCCAGGTCGAGGGAGAGGTCCTGCGAGACGGCGGGCAGCTCGAGCCCGCCGACCGGGGTGCCGGTGTCGAGGACACCGAGCGCGTTGTCGGTGACGGTGACCGGCACCGTCACGTCGAGGTCGTCGGACGCGGCGGCGACACCGGTGCCGGTGGCCAGCAGGCCGCCGGTCATCAGTGCCACGCGCAGGGCGCGGGTGGCCCAGGGGTGCATGGAGGACTCCTGACTGAGGACGGGACCGCGTCCCGGACGGGACGGCGGGGACTGCGCTCGACCGGCTCGGGGGCCGGGAGGCGCGTCCTCAGTCGGGGGAGGTGGCGGGGTCGACCGGGTCGCCGGCGGCGGCGTCCCGGGCCTCGGCGGCGGCGGCCACGGCGGCCGCCCGCGGTGCGACGGGGACGGTCGCGCCGCGGTCGGAGGTGGGCTGGTCCGCACCGGCAGCGCCGGAGGCGGTGCCCGCGGGCGCCGGCACGGCCGGCGCGACGGGGACGGCAGGCGCGAGCGGCGGGACCGGCACGTCCGGCGACGGGACGGCGGCCGGTGCCGCGGCGGGCGCGGGACCGGTGACGTCCGCGGGCCGCTCGGCCGCGGCGGGGACCCGCGGGCCCGCGACGTCGGCACCGGGCCCGGCGGCCGGGGCGGCCACGACCGGCGCACCGGCGACGGCCGCGGGAGCGCCGGCCGGGGCGCCGGCCACGTCGGCGACAGGGGGTGCGGGGACGTCCACCAGGGGCGGCACGTGCGTCGGCGGGAGCGCACCGGCCACCGGCGCGAGGGCCTCGGTGACCGGGGACACCGCCTCGGTGACCGGCGCCAGGACCGGCCGCAGCGCCCCGGTGACCGGGGACAGCGCCTGCGTCACCGGCGCGACGACGTCGGTCACCGGCTCGAGGGCGCGGCCGACGGGCGCGACGACGTCCCGCAGCGGCACGGGGACCGGGGCGACCGCCTCGGCGACCGGCGCCAGGACGGGCGCGACCGCGTCCGCGACGGGCGCGACGACGGGCTGGGCGACGGACTCGACCACCTGGCCCACCGGCGCGGTGACCGCGCCCAGCAGGCCGCCGGGCGGCGGCTCCTCGGCCGAGGCGCCGGACGCGCCGGCCAGCCAGATCCCGGCGGCGGTCCCGGCGAGGACCGCCAGGCGGCCGCCCCACCGGCGCAGGCGGGTGCGACGGCACGGCAGCAGGGAACGCTCGTCCATCGCACCTCCCCCCGGTGTCGTCCGACACAGTGCTCACTCATTGGAACCGGTCCGTCACAGGAGTCGCCACGCGAGGACCGTCCCCTGATGGGGTGAAAACGAGACGGAACGGTCACGTCCAGTGAGGTCGACCCACCCGCCCCGGGGACACGGGAGGAGTGGCAGGGTGCCGCTGTGACCGCTGACGCCTCTCCCGCACCGGTGCTCTGGCAGCCCACCCGGGAGGTCCGGGAGGCGACGCGGCTGGCGGCCTTCGCCCGCGAGGTGGCCGCCCGCCGCGGGCTGGACCTGGACCCCACCGACTACGACGCGATCTGGCGCTGGTCGGTCGAGCACCTCGACCAGTTCTGGGCCGACGTCGCCGCGTGGTCCGGCGTGCTGCCCGGCGTCCCCGACGACCGGGTGCTCACCCGGCGGGAGATGCCCGGCGGCGAGTGGTTCCCGGACGCCACGGTGAACTACGCGGAGCAGGCGCTGCGGCACGCCACCGACGAGCACCCCGCGCTCATCGCCGTCGCGGAGGACGCCGAGCCGGTCGAGGTGTCCTGGGCCGACCTGCGCGCGCAGGTGGGCGCGTTCGCCGCGACCCTGCGCCGGCTGGGCGTGCGCCGCGGCGACCGGGTCGCCGGGTACCTGCCCAACGTCCCCGAGGCGGTCGTCGCGTTCCTCGGCGCGGCGTCGATCGGGGCGGTGTGGTCCTCCTGCGCGCCGGACTTCGGCACCCGCGCCGTGCTCGACCGGTTCGCCCAGATCGAGCCGACCGTGCTGGTCGCCGTCGACGGGTACCGCTTCAACGGGAGGCCCTACGACCGGCGCGGCGTCGTCGCCGAGCTCCGGGCCGCCCTGCCGACCGTGACGACGACGATCGCCGTCCCCCGGCTGTTCCCCGGCGAGCTGCCCGACGGCGCGCTGGCCTGGGCCGACGCCGTCGCCGACCGGCAGGAGCCCGGGTTCGAGGCGCTGCCGTTCGACCACCCGCTGTGGATCGTCTACTCGTCGGGCACCACCGGGCTGCCCAAGGGGATCGTGCACGGGCACGGCGGCGTGGTCCTCGAGGAGCACAAGCAGCTGGGCCTGCACGGCGACGTCGGCCCCGGCGACCGCTTCTACTGGTACGCCTCCACCGCCTGGATCATGTGGAACATCGCCACCTCGGCGCTGCTGCGCGGCGCCACCGTGGTCGTCCACGACGGCGCCCCGGCGTACCCCTCGGTCGACGCGCAGTTCGCCCTCGCCGCCCGGACCCGCCTCACCTACCTGGGCACCAGCGCCGGCTACCTCGTCGCCTGCGAGAAGGCCGGGATCCGGCCGGGGGAGACCCACGACCTGTCGGCGCTGCGGACGATCGGCTCCACCGGCTCGCCGCTGCCGGCCTCGGCGTTCGAGTGGGTCTACGACGCGGTCGGCCGCGACGTCTTCCTCGCCTCGGTCTCCGGCGGCACCGACGTCGCCACCGGCTTCATCGGCAGCACGCTGCTGCTCCCGGTGACCGCCGGCGAGCTGCAGCGTCCGATGCTCGGCGTCGCCGCCGCGGCGTGGGGCGAGGACGGCGAGCCGGTCACCGGGGAGCTCGGCGAGCTGGTCATCACCGAGCCGATGCCCTCGATGCCGCTGTACTTCTGGAACGACCCGGACGGCGCCCGCTACCGCGAGTCCTACTTCGAGCCGTGGCCGGGCGTGTGGCGGCACGGCGACTGGATGGAGGTCACCGAGCGGGGCACCTGCGTCATCACCGGCCGCTCGGACTCCACCCTCAACCGCGGCGGCGTGCGCATGGGCACCGCCGACATCTACGCCGCCGTCGAGAGCTTCCCGGAGGTCGCCGACTGCGTCGTCCTCGGCGTCGAGCAGCGCGACGGCGGCTACTGGATGCCGCTGTTCGTGCAGATGGCACCCGGCGCCGAGCTCACCGACGAGCTCGCCGGCCGCATCCGGGCCGCCATCCGCAGCTCGGCCAGCCCCCGGCACGTGCCCGACGAGATCCTCGTCGTCCCCGGCGTGCCGCACACCCGGACCGGCAAGCGGCTGGAGGTGCCGCTCAAGCGGCTGTTCCAGGGCGTGCCGCCGGAGAAGGCGGTCAACACCGGGGCCGTGGACGACGCGTCACTGGTCGAGCACTACGTCGCCCTCGCCCGGGAGCGCGGCGCCCGCTGAGAACGGCCCGTGCAGCGCCGCCCACTGCAGCAGCAGGACGGTCTTGGCGTCGGCGATCCGGCCGTCGCCGGCCATGGCCAGCGCGTCGTCGAACGGCAGCTCGAGCACCTCGATGTCCTCGCCCTCCTCGGCGAGCCCGCCCCCGGCCGACACCCGGTCGGCCGGGGTGCAGGGCCCGGCGAAGAAGGCCAGCCGCTCGGTCACCGAGCCCGGGCTCATGAACAGGTCGGGCAGCCGGGTGAGCGCCCCGACGGCGACGCCCAGCTCCTCCTCCGCCTCGCGCCGGACCGCGGCCTCGGCGTCCTGCTCGTCCAGGAGCCCGGCGGCGGTCTCGACGAGCATCCCGTCGGGCGAGCCGTTGACGTAGGCGGGGAAGCGGAACTGCCGGGTGAGCAGCACGGTGCGCCGGGCGGCGTCGTACAGCAGCACCGTGGCCCCGTTGCCGCGGTCGTGGGTCTCCCGCTGCTCGGTGCGCCAGGCGCCGTCGCGGCCGCGGCGGGCGAACGTCGTCCGCCGGTTGACGTACCAGGCACTGGAGAGCACCTCGACGTCCCGGACGACGACGTCGGGGTTGCCGGTGAGGTCTCGCCCCACCCGGTCCAGCCCGGTCCGGCCGCGCGCGTCGGGCACGTCGACGCCGGGGACACCGAGCACGCCGGTCACCGGGCCACCGCCGGCACCTCGTCGACGCTGGTGTAGACCGCCGCGCCGCGGGCGCGGGCCAGCTCCACCATCTCGTCGGACCCGGCCGAGGCGCCGGGCAGCCGCAGCACGGCGTCGACGCGGGCGACCAGCCGGCGGCCCATCGGGTGGAACACCTCGTCGAAGGCGGCGTCGCCCACCCGCGTCGACCCGGCGAGCCCGGCCAGCGGCAGGGCCAGGTCCTCCCCGTTGACGGCGAGGTGGCCGGCGCGGAACAGCTCCAGGCAGGCCCGCTGGATGGCCCGGTGGTTGGCCGCGATCTTCTCCGGGTCGTCGCCGGTGCCCCCGCGGTAGGGGCCGGCGACCAGGACGAACAGGGGCTGGCTCACGTGTAGTCGACCTCCACGCCGACGTCGTCGAGCGCGGCGAGGGTCTCCTGCGCCGCGGGGGTGAGCTGGGGGTCGCGGGCGCTGGCGTCCGTGACCAGGCGGCCGACCGCGTCCAGCGGGGCCACCGAGGCGAAGGCGCGGACGCCGAGCTTCGAGGCGTCGGCGACGACGAGGGAGCCGCGGGCCTGCTGCAGCCCGACCTGCTTGACCGCGGCGTCCTCGAGCGTGAACTCCGACCAGCCCGCCGCGGCGCTCACCGCCCCGATCGACATGACGAACAGGTCGAAGGTGAGCTGCCGCAGGACCGCGGCGGTCAGCGGGCCGGCCAGGCTCCGCTCGCCCGGCCGCGACTCCCCGCCGACGACGAGCAGGCGGATCCCCGGGCGGTCGGCCAGCGCGTCGGCGACCGGCAGGCTCACGACGGCGGTCGTGAACGGGCCCTCGCCCGCGGCCGCCCGGTCGGCCAGCGCGCGGGCCACGTGCACCGTCGTCGTCCCGGCGTCGAGCAGCACGGTCGCGCCCGGCTCGACGAGGGCGGCGGCCCGGCGGCCGATCCGGTCCTTGAGGCCGGCCTGCCAGCCGGCCCGCGCGGCGAAGCCCGCGGAGCTCTCCGCCCCGGCGACGGCGACCGCGCCGCCCCGGACCCGCTCGACCAGCCCGCGGGCCTGCAGCGCGTCGAGGTCGCGCCGCACGGTCATCTCGGAGACGCCCAGGCGGGCGGCGAGGTCGGCGAGCGAGGCCCGGCCGGCGTTGCGCACCAGCCGCAGCGTCACGTCGAGTCGGTCGGGGAGGGCCACGGCGGTAGTCCTACCAGCAGTGTGTGAGATCTGTGAAGTGCTTGTGCGATGCGGCTGGTGGGCGTGTGCTCGGTCACGCTCCCGCGGACGCGCCGTGCAGGTCAGGAGCCGGGCGCGCATGGTGAGCAGGGACCTGGACCGCGACCCCTGACCGCGACGGAGAGAGGCCCACGACGATGACGTCGACCCAGGAGCGCCCCGCCGACCTGCTCGAGCCGCAGCCGCCCGCGCTGCTGCCGCCGTGGCACACCCCCGAGCGCGAGGCGCTGCAGGAGCAGGCCCGCCGGTTCGCCCACGACGAGGTGCTGCCGGTCGCCGACGAGCTCGACCCGCAGAAGGGGCTGCTGCCGGAGGCGCTGCTGGCCCGGATGGCCGAGCTCGGCTACTTCGGCATCACGGTGCCGGCCGAGCACGGCGGCCTGGGCCTCGGCGTCTTCGAGTACTGCATGGTCTCCGAGGAGCTGGCCCGCGCCTGGATGAGCAGCGCGAGCATCCTCGCCCGCTCCCAGGGCCTGGGGACGGCGGTGGCCGACCCCGCGCGGCGCGGGGAGCTGCTGCGCCGCAGCGCGAAGGGCGAGTGGATCGGCGCCATCGCGCTGTCCGAGCCCGACGCCGGCTCCGACCTCGCCGGCGTCTCCACCCGGGCGGTCCTCGACGGTGACGAGTGGGTGGTCACCGGGCACAAGCGCTGGTGCGGCAACGCGGAGGCCGCGGACTTCATCCAGGTCCTCGTCCGCGAGCGCGACCCCGCGCCGGGGGAGTCCCGCTCCGCCGGGCTGGTCAACCTGCTGCTGGAGAAGGAGCGCGGCGCGTTCCCGCCCGGGCTCACCGGCACCCCGATCGACAAGATCGGCTACCACGGCTTCCTCACCTGGGACCTGGTCTTCGACGGCGTGCGCATCCCGCGGGAGAACGTGGTCGACCAGGCGGCCGCCAGCGACGAGCAGGGCGAGGCCGCCCGGCGGGCCGGGTTCGCCGAGGCGCAGAAGTTCCTGAACACCGCGCGGGTGCACACCGCCGCCCGCGCCGTCGGCCTGGCCCGCGCCGCGCTCGAGGACTCGATCGTCTACCTGCAGGAGCGCGAGCAGTTCGGCCACCCGATCGGCGACTTCCAGGCGCTGCGCTTCGCCGTCGCGGAGATGGCCGCCCAGATCGAGCAGGCGCGCGCCTTCTACCGCCAGGTCGCCCACCTCATCGACCTCGGGACGCGGTGCGAGAAGGAGGCCTCGATGGTCAAGCTCGAGGCCACCGAGATGGCGGTGCGGGTGACCAACCAGGCCATGCAGCTGCACGGCGGCAACGGCTACACCACCGAGCGGCAGGTCGAGCGGCACTGGCGCGACGCCCGGCTGACCACGATCTTCGAGGGCACCAGCGAGATCCAGAAGCGGATCATCAGCGACCGCCTGCTGCCCCGCTCACCGCTCACGTGACGAAGGACCCCCTCGCCCCCCGCCGCTCGCACGCTCGCGGCGGGCCCCTGCGAGGGGGCCGGAGGTCCCGCGCGAGGAGGGGCTGACGGGACGGCGTCCCTCCTCTACGGTCCCGCGCGGCCCGCAGCCGGACCGCCCGCCGGGCGGCCCCCGCGGGCCGGTCCCGGTCGTCCGCCCGGGGCCCGACGACGCCCGAGGAGAACCGTGTCCCGCACCCGTCCGACCGCCCGCCGTGCCCTCGCCGGGGCGCTGCTCGGCTCCGCCCTGCTGCTGTCCGCCTGCGGTGGCGGGGAGCTCGACGACCTCGCCGCCGCGGCCGAGGACGCCGGTGCGGCCGGGGACGCCGGCGCCGCGCCCGACGTGCCGGAGGAGTGCCTGGCGGCGTTCCCGCTGGCCGTCGCCGGCGGGGCGGACATCGCCGACGTCGAGTCCGTCCCGGCCGGCTTCCCGGAGCCGCCGGATGGGTCGACCCTGTGCGAGACCGGCGGCACGGCCGACGGCAGCCAGGAGTACGCGAACTACGCCTCCGACCTCGCCGCCGAGCACGTCCTGGCGCACTACGCGTCGGCCGCCCCCGCCGCCGAGCCGACCGAGACCGGCCTGGGCGAGCCCGCGGTGGCGGGTACCTCCGGGGACGTCTTCTGGCAGGTGGAGCCGGTCGACGGCGGCTTCCGGATCGTCTTCGCGCCCGGGGCCTGATGCCACGACGCTCGTGCCCTGCACACCGGTGGGTGCAGGGCACGAGCGTCACCCGGCCGCGGGAACCGCGGCGTCGGCGTGCGCGACGTGGGCCAGCTCGCGCCAGATCAGCGCCAGCAGCACCGCCGACCCGGCGAACGCGAACCAGAACGGGCCGGTCACCCCCCAGGCCCGGGCGACGACCCCGCCGACGGCCTGACCGGCCAGGATGCCGCCGAAGACGCCCATCGCGTAGAGGCTCCCGACCCGGCCCTGCAGCCCGGCCGGCACCGCACGCATCCGGACCGTGCGCGACGTCGTCCCCCAGATGAACGCGTGCGCGCCGAAGACGAACAGCACCGGGGCGGCCACCCACGGCGTGGTGGCCAGCGCCAGGACCAGGTGGGTGAGCGTCTCGAGTAGCAGACCGACCCGCATGAGCGCGGCGATGCCGACGCGCCGCTCCAGCCAGTCGTAGGACGCGGTCCCCACCATGCCGCCCAGCGCGCCGACCGTGGTGAGCAGGCCGTAGCCGGCCGCGCCCAGGCCCAGCCGCTGGTCGGCGTAGAGGACGAGCACCGACCAGGCGGCGCCGTAGGTGACGTTGAACAGGACGATCGTGACGGTCAGCGTCCGCACCGCGGGGTGGCCCCAGGTCCAGCGCAGCCCCTCGGCGACGTCCCGGCCGACCCGCCCCCGCCGCGCCGGCCGCTCAGGTGCCGGGACCCGCATCCGCGCGACGAGCACCGCGCCCAGCGCCACGAGCACCCCCTGGGCGAGGAACGGCCACGCGGCGCCGGCCACGAACAGCAGGCCCCCGACGGCCGGCCCGGCGAGCTGGTTCATCGTCAGCGTGCCCGCGGTCAGGCGCGCGTTGCCGATGCCCAGGTCGGCCCGGTCGACGACCATCGGGAGCAGGGTGCCGGCGGCGGTGTCGGCGAAGACCTCGGCGGTGCCCAGCACGAACAGCGCGACCAGCACGGGCACCAGCCCGACGTCGCCCGTGAACAGGGCGGCGGCCAGCACGGCGAGCACCCCGGCGCGGGCCAGGTCGACGGCGGCGACGAGCAGCCGCCGGTCCACCCGGTCGGCCAGGACGCCGGCGTGCAGGCCGAACAGCAGCCACGGCAGCTGCTGCAGCAGGGCGCCGAGCGCGACCAGCAGCGGGTCCTGGGTGCGGGCGGCCACCAGCAGCGGCCCGGCCGCCAGCGCCACGCCGTCGCCCAGGTTGCTCACCCACGACGACGCCACCAGCCAGCGGAACGACGTCCCCATCCGGGCGGGCAGCACCGCCTCGACCACCCGGCCCACGGGAACGGGACTGTAGCGCCGACCGTTCCTGCGCTCTCCCGGTAATCCGGCTGACTGCTGTCGGCCCCGTCGGCGAGCATGGGGCCGACGGCGCCGACGGGGCGCCGACCCCCGAGGAGGACCCGAGATGGCCGGCCTGCCGCGCGCGCTCGCGCCCCTGCGGCACCGCGACTACCGCCTGCTGGCCGCCTCGATGGGGCTCTCGCTGCTCGCCCAGGGGCTGTGGACGGTCGCGCTGGTCTGGCAGGTGGTCGACCTCGGCGGCGGGCCCGCCGCGCTCTCTTTCGCCACCGCCCTGTCCGCCGGCGGCATGCTGGCCAGCACGCTGCTCGGCGGCGCCCTGGCCGACCGCGTGCCGCAGCGGCAGATCCTGCTCGGCGTCGCGCTGCTGCAGACGGCGGCGGTCGGGCTGGTCGCCGTCCTGTCGCTGGCCGGGGCGCTGGCACTCGGGCCGCTGGCCGCGGCCGCGCTGGCCCAGGGCGTCGGGATGGGGCTGTACTACCCGGCCTACTCGGCGCTGGTGCCGAGCGTGGTCCCGGCCGGCGACCTGCTCGCCGCCAACGGCCTCGAGGGCGTCGTCCGCCCGGCGCTGGCGATGGCGATCGGGCCCGCCGCCGGCGGGGTGCTGGTCGGCGCGTTCTCGCCCGGCGCGGCGCTGTTCGCGACGGCGCTGACCTCGGCGGTCTCGGCCGCGTGCGTGGCGGCGCTGCCGACGCTGCCGGTGCGCCGTGACGAGGTCGGCTCGGGCCTGTTCGCCGACGTCCGCGAGGGCGTCGCCTACATGGTCCGGACGCCGTGGCTGCTGGCGACGCTGCTGTTCGCCTCGCTCATGGTGCTGGTGTTCATGGGCCCGTTCGAGGTGCTGGTCCCCTTCGCGATCCGCGACCAGACCGGCGGCGGGCCGACCGAGCACGCCTGGGTGCTGGCCGCGTTCGGCATCGGCGGCGCGCTGGGGTCGGCGGTCGTCGCCTCGCTGCGGCTGCCGCGGCGCTACCTCACGGTCATGAACCTGCTGTGGGGCTTCGGCTGCGTGCCGATGGTCGTCTTCGGCTGGACGTCGTCGCTGTGGCTGATGATCGCCGCGGCCGGGGTGCTGGGCGCGGCGTTCGAGTCGAGCACGGTCATCTGGGGGACGCTGCTGCAGCGGCGGGTGCCGCCGGCGCTGCTCGGGCGGGTGTCCAGCCTCGACTTCTTCGTCTCGCTGGCGTTCATGCCGCTGTCGATGGCGCTGGCCGGGCCGGTCAGCGAGGTGGTCGGGCTCACCGGCACGTTCCTGCTCACCGGGCTGGTGCCGCCGCTGCTCGCGGTCGCGGCGATCCTGTACTGGCGGCTGCCGGCCGACGAGATCGCCCACCCGCTCGACGTCCCCGCCGGGGAGCCGGCGGAGCCCGAGACGGTCAGCGAGCCGGAAGGCGCAACACCCGGGCCTCCCAGGGCCTGAGCACGGCGGGGTCGTCCTCGGGCAGGTTCCCGAGGACGACCTCCGCGCCGACCGCCTCGGGGAGCAGGCCGGCGAGGTCCTGCTCCTTGGCACCCATGTTGCAGACGACGAGCAGCGTGTCGCCGTCGAGGCTGCGGGTGAACGCGTACACCTCGTCGTGGTCGGGCAGCAGCATCGTGAAGTGCCCCAGCGCCACCACCGGGTCCTCGTGCCGCAGCGCGATCAGCCGCCGGTGGTGGGCGAACACCGAGGTGGGGTCGTCGCGCTGGGCGGCGGCGTTCCACTCGACGTGGTCGGGGTTGACCGCCAGCCACGGCGTCCCGGTGGTGAACCCGGCGCTCGGCGAGGCGTCCCACTGCACGGGCGTGCGGGCGTTGTCCCGGCTCATCCGGCGCAGTGCCGCGAACACCTCGTCGGGGTCGGCGCCGTGCGCCACGGCCTGCACCTGGTGGTTCAGCGACTCGACGTCGCGGAACTGCGCCAGGTCGGTGAACGGGAAGTTCGCCATCCCGATCTCCTCGCCCTGGTAGACGTAGGGCGTCCCGCGGTGCAGGTGCAGCAGGGTGGCCAGGCAGGTCGCGGAGTCCCGGCGGTACCGGGGCGAGTCGTCGCCGAAGCGGGACACCGCCCGCGGCTGGTCGTGGTTGTCCCAGTAGAGGGAGTTCCAGCCGACGTCGGCCAGGCCCGTCTGCCAGCGGCCGAAGGAGGCCTTGAGGTCGCGCAACCGCAGCGGCCGGGGAGAGAACTTCGAGCCCTCGAAGTCCAGGCCCACGTGCTCGAACTGGAAGACCATGTCCACCTCCCCGCGCGCCGGGTCGGTGAACAGCAGCGCGTCCTCCACCGTCGCGCCGGGCGTCTCCCCGACCAGCAGCAGCTGCTCCCGCCGGCCGGTGAACACCTCGCGGTGCATCTCCTGCAGGAACTCGTGGATGCGGGGGCCGCACACCACCGACGCGGTCGCGTCCCCCCAGGGCAGGCCGGGCAGCGGCGGGCCGTCGTGCAGCTCGCCGTCCGGGCCGACGTCCTTGCTGATCAGGTTGATGACGTCCATGCGGAACCCGTCGACCCCGCGGTCGAGCCACCACCGCATCATCGCGTAGACCGCGTGCCGGACCTCGGGGTTCTCCCAGTTCAGGTCGGGCTGCTTGCGGTCGAACAGGTGCAGGTAGTACTCGCCGCTGGCCTCGTCGAGCTCCCAGGTGGAGCCGGAGAAGAAGCCGTGCCAGTTGGTCGGCTCGGCGCCGGGGTCGCCGGGCGCCAGGCCCGCCCGCGGCGGCCGCCACCAGTACCAGTCCCGCTTGGGCGAGTCCGGCGACGACCGGCTCTCCACGAACCACGGGTGCTCGTCGCTGGTGTGGTTGACCACCAGGTCCATCACCAGCTTCATCCCGCGGGCGTGCAGCCCGGCGACCAGCTCGTCGAGCTGCTCCAGCGTGCCGAACAGCGGGTCGACGTCCTGGTAGTCGCTGATGTCGTAGCCGTTGTCGGCCTGCGGCGAGGGGTAGACCGGCGAGAGCCAGACGACGTCGACGCCGAGGTCGGCCAGGTGGTCCAGCCGCTGCAGGACCCCGCCGAGGTCGCCGATCCCGTCGCCGTCGGAGTCCTGGAACGAGCGCGGGTAGACCTGGTAGACGACGGCACGGGTCCACCACGGCGCGTCAGCGGGGGTCACCCGACCAGCCCAGCACGCCTCCGGCGGCCGCGCACCCCGTCAGCCGGGGAGGGTGTGGTGCACCGCCTCGACGTTGTTGCCGTCCGGGTCGCGGAAGAAGCCGCCGTAGTAGCCGGGGTGGTACTCCGGCCACAGCCGCGGCTCGTGCAGCACCTCCGCCCCCGACTCGCGGGCGAGCGCCACCACCTGGTCGACGGCGGCCCGCGACGGCGCCTGCAGGGCCAGGTGCACCGGCCGCTCGGAGCCCTCGGTCAGCGGCCCGAGCCACAGCCGCGGCTGCCCGTCCGGCCCGCAGAGCCCCACCACGGGACCGCCCGGGACGGCGATGCGCACGGCCTCCCGGACGCCGGCCGGCGCCAAGACCCGGGTGTAGAAGGCGGTCGCGGCGTCGACGTCGGCGACCTGCAGCGCGAGGTGGTCGATCACGCCGCCGGACCGTAGCCCGGCGGGGCGGGCAGGTGGAACCGCTGTTTGGATGGTCGGGACCCGTCGGGGACCCCCCGGCACCCCTGATCCGAGGAGGATCCGATGGCCGAGCCCCTGAGCCGACCCGACGTCGAGCCGCCCACCGGGCCCGCGCCCGACGACCTGGTGATCGAGGACCTCGTCGTCGGCGACGGCCCCGAGGCCACGGCCGGCGACCTGGTCAGCGCCCACTACGTCGGCGTCACCCACGACGGCGGCGAGCAGTTCGACGCCTCCTGGGACCGGGGCGACCCGCTCGAGTTCCGCCTCGGCGTCGGCATGGTCATCCAGGGCTGGGACGAGGGCATCCAGGGCATGCGCGTCGGCGGCCGCCGCCGGCTGACGATCCCCCCGCACAAGGCCTACGGCGACCGCGGCGCCGGCGGCGTCATCAAGCCGGGCGCGACGCTCGTCTTCGTCGTCGACCTCGTCGGCGTGCGCTGAGCCCCCCGCGTGCGGTCGTGCCCCGCCCCGCTCCCGATCGGGGCGGGGCACGACCCGCCGCTGACCGGCACGTGGTTGCGCCGGGCAACTGTGGGGCACCGGTGCGGCCATGAGCGAGCCGGTCCCCACCCGTGAGCACGTCCGCGCGAAGGAGGGCACCGGCGGGGAGAAGGGCGGGGAGTCCACCGGCACCGTCGTCGTCGCCGGCCTGGCCAACCTCGGCATCGCCGTCGCCAAGCTGGTCGGCGGGCTGGTCAGCCACTCCTCGGCGATGCTGTCCGAGGCCGCGCACTCGCTGGCCGACACGATCACCGAGGTGCTGCTGTTCGTCGCGCTCAAGCGCGGCACCAAGGCGCCCGACGCCCGCCACCCGGTCGGCTACGGCCGGGAGACCTACTTCTGGGCGCTGCTGGCCTGCCTCGCGACCTTCACCCTCGGCGCCGGCTTCTCCTTCTACCAGGGGATCGAGACCGTCCTCGAGGGCGAGGAGCAGGGCTCGCCGCTGATCGCCTACGTCGTCCTGGCCGTCTCGTTCGTCCTCGAGGGCGCCTCCTGGCTCAAGGCGGTGCGGCAGGTCCGCGGGGCCGCCCGCAGGTGGGGGACGACGCCCCGCCGCTACCTGGCCGAGACCACCGACACCACGGTCAAGGCCGTGACGTTCGAGGACAGCGCCGCGCTCGTCGGCCTCGTCCTCGCCGCGCTGGGCCTGTTCCTCGAGCAGGTGACCGGCGACCCGGTGTGGGACGGCGTCGCCGCGATCCTCATCGGCGTGCTGCTGCTCCTGGTGGCCGGGTCGCTGGCGCGGGCCAACGTCTCGCTGCTCATCGGGCAGTCGATCCCGCGCCGGCTGCAGGACCAGCTGCGCGAGGAGATCGCCGGGCTGCCCCAGGTCGACGACGTCCCGGTCCTGCTCACCACGGTCATCGGGCCCGGGCAGCTGGCCGTCATGGCCAAGGTCGACTTCGCCGACACCGCGACCGTGGCCGACATCGAGCGGGCCTCCGACGAGGCCGAGCGGCGGCTCGTCGCCCGCCACGAGGGCGTCCGCTTCGTCTTCCTCGACCCGACCCCCGGCGACGGCCGCGCCCGCGCGGAGGCCCACCGCGCGGAATGACGGCGGCCGGACCGTGGTTGGGGGATGCCGTGCGCATCGAGGTCTGGTCCGACGTCGTCTGTCCGTGGTGCTACATCGGCAAGCGCCGGTTGGAGACCGCGCTGGAGCGGTTCCCCCACCGCGACCGGGTCGAGGTGGTCTGGCGGTCCTTCCAGCTCGACCCCACCATCCCCGAGGGCGAGACCCACGCGACCCTCCCGGCGCTGGCCGCCAAGTACGGCCGCCCGGTCGAGGACATGCGCGCGATGATGCGGCACGTCGAGGAGACCGCCGCCGGTGAAGGCCTCGAGTACCACCTGGCCGACGGCGTCAGCGGCAACACGCTGCTCGCCCACGAGGTCATCCACCTGGCCGCCGAGCGCGGCCTGCAGGGCGCGGTGAAGGAGCGGCTGCTGCACGCCCACTTCGAGGAGGGCCGCTCGGTCTTCGACGTCGACTCGCTGGCCGCCCTGGCCGTCGAGGTGGGCCTGGACGAGGCCGAGGTGCGGGCGGCGCTCGCCGACCACCGGTTCCGTCCCGCGGTCCTCGCCGACGGCGCCACCGCCCAGGCGCTCGGCGCCACCGGGGTGCCGTTCTTCGTCGTCAACCGGAAGTACGGCGCCGCGGGCGCCCAGCCGGCCGAGCTGCTGCTGCAGGTGCTGGAGCGGGCCTGGGCCGACGCCCACCCGCTGGTCACCGTCCCCGCGGCCGAGGGCTGCGAGGACGGCTCCTGCGCGGTCTGAGACCCCGGACGGCGGAGGGCCCCTCCCCGGCGGCAGAAATGGCCATCTCTGCCGCCGGGGAGGGGCCCTCCTGCGTCGTGCGGTCAGCCCATCGCGGGGCCGCCCTGCTCGGTGCCCGACAGGGTCTTCAGGAACTCGTGGCAGCGCTTGGCGCGCGCCGAGTCCTGCTCCATCACCTCGCGGAAGAAGCCGGCGATGTCGTCCAGGCCCGCGTTCTCCGCGTCCCGGACGTACTGGCCGTAGTCGTGCCCGGCCTTCAGCGAGTGGTACTGCACCGAGATCAGGTCGTAGGCGACGTCCTCGAATCCGGTCTCACCCGTGGCCATGTCGGACCTCCTCGTCGTCGGAGAGGGACGTCGGCACGGGTTCCCCGCAGGCCAGCAGCGGAAACGGACCGGCCCGTCACGACGCGCCGGAGACCGCGCCTCCCGTGACGTCCCCGCCGCCGGCGTCGTCGGCGAGCGTCCGCCCGGCCGTCGTCCCCGCGTCGTCGGCCGCGAGCTCCTCCTCGCCGGTGGACGCCGGGTCGTCGTCGGTCGAGGCCAGGTCCGCCCCCTCGGCGTAGGCGCCGGGGTCGGCCTGCGTCGTCCGGGGGTCGTTGAGGGGGTCCGGGACGTCGGGGTCGGTGACGGTCATGGCCGGTCCCTGCCCGGGGCGGCGGGCTGGCAACCCCGCGCGGCGTGCGGCAGGGTCGGCGCGACGGGTCCCCCGACGGACGGAGACGCCCCGTGACCGACCCCGCGACCCCCGCCGACCCGCCGACCCACCGCACCGGCGCGGTCGCCGAGCTGCCCGACGGCCGCCTCCGGCTGGAGTTCCGCCGCTCCTGGGGCGACGGGCCCGACGCCGTCTGGGCCGCGCTCACCGAGCCCGACCGGCTGGCCCGCTGGTTCGGCACCTACGAGGGCGAGCGGGCCCCCGGCGGCCGGGGGACGCTGACGATGACCCACGAGACGGAACCGGCGGCGATGGAGGCCCGCATCGCCGAGTGCGACCCGCCGCGGAGGCTCGTCGTCGAGTGGCCGGACCAGGAGGACTGGCGGGTCGGGCTCGCCGTGGTCGTGGAGAGCGGCCGGACGACGCTGCACCTCAGCCAGGACTTCGCCGCCGGCACCGACGTCACCGACTACGCGCTCGGCTGGCACTGGTACCTGGACAAGCTCGACGCGGAGATGGGCGGGCACCCCGACCCGGGCGACTGGGACTCCTTCCTCGCCCGCGTCGGCCCCGACTACGGCCGGGCGCCGGGGGGCTGAGCGCCGAGCGCGGCCATGACGGCGGCGGTGACCAGCCCGGCGGCGACCACCGCGGTCTCGACGGGCTCGGCGCCGGCCGGGGTCAGCCGCCGCCGCACCAGCCGCTCGGCGAGGTAGCCGGGCACGAGGGCGGCGCCCGTGGCGGCGAGGACCCGCGGGGCGCGCCGGTCGTCGCCGGCGGCGAGGCGGGCCAGCGCCCGGCCGTGGACGGCCAGGGTCCACGCCGGCGGGCCGAGCGCGGTCCCGGCCCACCAGGCGTCGCGGCCGACCGTCGCCGCGCGCCCGGACAGCACCGGCGTGTCGAACGCGTGCCGCCGGCGCAGCGACAGCGCCGTCCCGGCCAGGCCCGCCGCCAGCTGGACGGCGGAGGCGGCGAGCAGCGCCCCGCGGCGGCGGGTCACCGGGCGCGCTCGGGCACCTGCACGGGTGCCGGCCCGGTCCACGGCCCCAGCGTGCCGAGGAGGGCGTTGCGCCGGCCCAGCCGCGGGCCGGCCTGCACCGGGTAGGCGTCGTAGGCGCCGGTGAGGTCCCGCGCGGCGTGGACGGCGAAGTTCGGGTCCTCCTGCGCCTCCCGCGCGACGGCGACCAGGTCGGCCAGGCCCCCGGCGACGACGGCCTCCGCCTGCCGCGCGTCGACGATCAGCCCCACCGCCATCGTGGCGACGTCCGCCCCCTCGCGGATGCCCGCGGCGAAGGGCACCTGGTAGCCGTAGCCGAGCGGGTGCTCCCAGCCGCCCAGGCCGCCGCCGGAGGCGTCGACGACGTCGACCCCGCGGGCGCGCAGCTCGCGGGCGAACGCGATCGTGTCGCCGAGGGTGATGCCGTCGGGCGTGCCGTCGACGGCGGAGACCCGCACGAACAGCGGCCGGTCCTCCGGCCACGCGGCGCGGACGGCCTCGACCACCTCCAGCGGGAACCGCCGGCGCGCCTCCCGCGAGCCGCCGTAGGCGTCGGTGCGCCGGTTGGACAGTGGCGAGAGGAACTGGTGCAGCAGGTAGCCGTGCGCGGCGTGCACCTCGACGACCTCGAACCCGGCCTCGACCGACCGCCGGGTGGCCGCGGCGAACGCCTCGCGCAGCTCCCCGAGCTCGGCGACGGTCAGCTCGTGGGGCACCGGCCCTCCGGGGACGGCGGGCACCGGGCTGGCCGAGACGGTCGGCCACGGCTGCTCGCCCGGGAGCGCGTCCTCCGGGGTGACCGGGGCCCCGCCCTCCCAGGGGCGGTGGCTGCTCGCCTTGGCGCCGGCGTGGGCGAGCTGGATGCCGGCGACCGCTCCCGAGGCGCGCAGGAAGCCGGCGACCCGGGCCAGCCCGGGCACGTGCGCGTCGGACCACAGGCCGACGTCGCCGTGGCTGATCCGCCCCTCCGGCGTCACCGCCGTCGCCTCGACGACGACCGTGCCGAAGCCGCCGAGCGCGAACCGGCCGAGGTGCACGAGGTGGTAGTCGCCGACCAGCCCGTCGGTCACCGAGTACTGGCACATCGGGGCGACGACGAGCCGGTTCGGCAGGGTCACCCCGCGCAGCGTCAGGGGGGTGAACAGGGCCGGGGAGGGCGCGGAGCCGTTCGTGAGACTGGTCACGCCCGAGAGCCAACACCGCTCCGACCTGCGGTGTTCCCGGTGCCCACCCTGCGCGGACGTAGACGTCCTAGACGTAACATCTCTCACCGTTACAGGCGGGTGTCCCCGCTTGTACGCTTCCCGAACCCGACGGCCGGACCCGTTCCGCCGGCCCCGGGGAGACAGCACGCACCGGCGCCGGTGTCCCCGACACCCGGCGTGCCCAGAGGATGGAGACGCCGTGACCTCCGTGACCACCCCCGGTCTCGACAACGCCCCCACCACGCACGCACGGCTGCTCGCCTGGGTGCGCGAGATGGCGGAGCTGACCACCCCGGACGAGGTCGTGTGGGTCGACGGCAGCGACGAGGAGTGGGAGCGGCTCACCCAGAAGCTGGTCGACGCCGGCACCTTCACCCGCCTGGCGAAGAAGCCCAACTCGTTCTGGGCCGCGTCCGACCCCACCGACGTCGCGCGCGTCGAGGACCGCACGTTCATCTGCTCGGTCGACGAGGCCGACGCGGGGCCGACCAACAACTGGATGGCCCCCGACGAGATGAAGTCGATCATGACGGAGCTGTACCGGGGCTCCATGCGCGGCCGGACGATGTACGTCATCCCGTTCTGCATGGGCCCGGTCGAGGCCGAGGACCCGATGTTCGGCGTCGAGCTCACCGACTCCGAGTACGTCGTCGTCTCGATGCGGGTCATGGCGCGCATCGGCTCGCGGATCCTCGAGGCGATGGGCACCGACCGGCCGTTCGTGCCGGCCATGCACTCCCTGGGCGCCCCGCTCGAGCCGGGCCAGGAGGACGTGCCCTGGCCGTGCAGCCAGACCAAGTACATCGTGCACTTCCCCGAGGAGCGGGCCATCTGGTCCTACGGCTCGGGCTACGGCGGCAACGCCCTGCTGGGCAAGAAGTGCTACTCGCTGCGGATCGCCTCGGCGATGGCCCGCGACGAGGGCTGGCTCGCCGAGCACATGCTGATCCTCAAGCTGACCAGCCCGCAGCAGAAGACGTACTACGTCGCGGCGGCCTTCCCGAGCGCCTGCGGCAAGACCAACCTGGCGATGCTCGAGCCGACCATCCCCGGCTGGAAGGTCGAGACCCTCGGCGACGACATCGCCTGGATGCGGTTCGGCGAGGACGGCCGGCTGTACGCGCTCAACCCCGAGTTCGGCCTGTTCGGCGTCGCGCCGGGCACCGGCTGGGACACCAACCCCAACGCGATGCGCACCATCGACAAGGGCAACTCGGTGTTCACCAACGTCGCGCTCACCGACGACGGCGACGTCTGGTGGGAGGGCATGACCGAGGAGCCGCCGGCGCACCTCACCAGCTGGAAGAAGCAGGACTGGACGCCGGACTCCGACGAGCCCTCCTCGCACCCGAACTCGCGGTTCTGCACCCCGATCGAGCAGTGCCCGATCCTCGCGCCCGAGTACGACGACCCGAAGGGCGTGCCGATCTCGGCGATCCTCTTCGGCGGCCGCCGCAAGACCACGATCCCGCTGGTCACCGAGGCGCGGGACTGGAACCACGGCGTCTTCATGGGCGCGACGCTGTCCTCGGAGACGACGGCCGCGGCCACCGGTGCGGTCGGCGTCGTCCGCCGCGACCCGTTCGCCATGCTGCCGTTCATCGGCTACAACGCCGGGGACTACTTCCGGCACTGGGTCGAGACCGGCAAGGCGCACGACTCCACCAAGCTGCCGCGGATCTTCTACGTGAACTGGTTCCGCCGCGACGAGGACGGCGGCTTCCTGTGGCCGGGCTTCGGCGAGAACAGCCGGGTGCTCAAGTGGGTCGTCGAGCGCATCGAGGGCACCGCGGCCGCCGAGGAGACCGCCGTCGGCCACGTGCCCACGCCCGACTCGCTCGACGTCTCCGGCCTGGACATGACCGAGGACCAGGTGCGCAAGGCGCTCGCCGTCGACAAGGACGAGTGGCGCGCGGAGCTCCCGCAGATCACCGAGTGGTTCGAGAAGTTCGGGGACAAGCTGCCCAGCACCCTGTGGGACGAGCTGGAGATCCTCAAGAGCCGGCTCGCCTAGGCGCAGCCACGCGGGCCCCGCACCGGACAGCGTCGTCCGGGGCGGGGCCCGTGCTCGTCGGTGCCCGTCCGTGCACGGACCGGAGCCGTCTGCCTGCCGAGCGTGCGGACGTCGGTTAGCGTGGCTGGCGGTCCCGCGTCCCCCTGACGACAGGTTCGCTCCCCGGTGCCCAATCCCTACCTGCACGTGCTGCGCACGCCGCACGCGCTGCCCATGGTGCTCGCCGCCTTCATCGGCCGGCTGCCCCTGTCGATGGTCGGCCTGGGGTGCGTCCTGCTGGTCGCCGACGAGACCGGCTCCTACGGCCTGGGCGGCACGGTCGCCGCCGCGGGCGCGGTCACCACCGCCCTGGCCGGCCCGGTCATCGGCCGGCTGGCGGACACCTTCGGCCAGCGCCGGACGCTGCTGCCCGTCGTCGCGGTCTTCGCGGCGGCCGGCGCGCTGTTCCTCACCGCGGTCAAGGACGACTGGCCGCGGTGGACCTTCTTCGTCACCGCGGGCATCGCGGGGGCGTGCATCCCGCCGGTCGCCTCGATGATCCGGGTGCGCTGGACCCACCTGCTGCGCGGCACCCACCGCCTCCACACGGCCCTGGCGATGGAGTCCGTCGTCGACGAGCTGGTGTTCATCGTGGGGCCGGTGCTCGTGACCTTCCTGTCCACCACCGGGCACTCGACCTCGGGCGTGGTCACCGCCTTCACCCTCGCCGTCGTCGGCGCGCTGCTGTTCGCCGCGCAGGGGCGCACCGAGCCGCCGCCGCACGGGCACGCGGCGCGCAAGGGGCCCTCGGCCATCCGCACGCCGGGGCTGCGGGTGCTGTTCGTCGTGGGCGCCGCCGTCGGGTCCATCCTCGGCACGCTGGAGATCGCGCTGGTCGCCTTCGCCGACGAGGTCGGCGCCATGGCCCTGTCCGGCGTGCTCATCGCGGGCCTCGCGCTCGGCTCGATGATCAGCGGCATCGGCTGGGGCGCGGTGCACTGGCGGCACCCGCTGCGGCACCGGCTGCTCGTCGTGCTGGCGACCCTCACCGTGCTCACCGTGCCGCTGGTCCTCATCGGCAACGTCTGGGTGATGATCCCGTTCGTCGTCGTGGCCGGGGTGGCCGTCTCGCCGTCGCTGATCAGCTCGTTCACCCTCGCCGAGCTCATCGTGCCGCGGGTGGCGGTGACCGAGGCGTTCACCTGGATCGGCACCGCGCTCGGCCTCGGCGTCGCCGTCGGCACCTCGATCGCCGGGAAGGTCGTCGACACCGTCGGCGCCAACGCCGCGTTCCTCGTCGCCACGGTCTCGGCCGGGATCGCCGCCGTCGTCGTGCTCGCCGCGCAGCGGCTGCTGCACGTGCCGGCCGAGCACGCCGCCGAGCCGGCGATGGCGCGCTGACCCGGCCGCGTCCCGCCGCGGGCGGCGGCCGGGTCCTCGGCGTCGCGCCCGAGCGGCTCGGCCGGTGGCTGGACGGCGTCGCCGCCCGCCACGGCGCCTTCGACACGGCCGTCGACGACGACGGCACCGTGCGGGTCACCTGCGCCGACGGCACGACCGTGACGCTGCGCGCGCCGTTCGGCTGGACCCCGGGCCCGCCGCTGCTCGCCACCTTCACCGCCGCCGCGCGTCGGCCGCGGCGGGCCGCCGTCCTGCTGGTGCGCCGCGGCCGCTGGGCCACCGGCGTCTTCGACGGCGCGGACCTCGTCGTCTCCAAGGTCGACAGCCGGCTGGTGCAGGGCCGCAGCGCGGCCGGCGGCTGGAGCCAGCAGCGCTTCGCCCGGCGCCGCGGCAACCAGGCCGACGCCGTGGTCGCCGCGGCCACCGACACCGCGGCCCGGGTGCTGCTGCCGCACGCCGGCGACGTGGACGCGCTGTTCACCGGCGGGGACCGCGGGATGGTCGACGCCGTGTTCGCCGACCCCCGGCTCGCCCCGCTGGCGGCGCTGCGCCGGGAGCCGGCGCTGGAGGTCGGCGAGCCGACGAAGGAGGTCCTGCTGGCCACCCCGGGCCGGTTCCGCGCCGTGCGGGTGCACGTCGTGGAACCCGGCGACCGTCCCTGAGCTCAGCCGTTCGGCAGCAGGACCAGCCGGATGGGGTCGCCCTCCTTGCGCTCGAGCATCTCGACGCCCCTGGCGGCGTCCTCGAGCGGCAGGGTGCCGGAGATGGAGCGGGAGAGGTCCAGCCGGCCGTGCCGGACGAGGCCGACCAGCTGCTCCACGTGCCCGGGCTCGGAGCCGTAGTGGCCGAGGATCCGCTGCGAGAAGTAGCTGAACTGCGTGCCGTTGCGGATGGTCAGCGGCTGGTCGGTGAGCCCGACGAGCACCAGCCCGCCCTCGCGCTCCAGGCAGCGCACCGCCTGCTCGCGCACCGCGGCCACGCCGGCGAAGTCGAACGCGTGGGACAGGCCCGCGCCGCCGGTGAGCTGCCGCACCCGGCCGGCGACGTCCTCGGACGGGTCCAGGGCGAGGTCGGCGCCGAACTCCAGGGCCCGCTGCCGGGCGGCCTCCACCGGGTCGACGGCGACGATCGGCGCCGCGCCGGCCAGCCGCAGCAGCTGCACCGCGTGCGCGCCGAGCCCGCCGATGCCCCACACGCCCACCGGCTCCCCGGCGCGCACCCCGGCGGTCTTCACGATCGAGGCCCACGGCGTCGACACCGCGTCGGGCACGATGCACGCCTGCTCGAAGGGCAGCTCGTCGGGGATGGGCACGAGGGTCCCCACGGTGGCCAGCGCGTACTGCGCCCACCCGCCGTCGTAGTCGACGCCGCGGGTGTGGATCCAGCCGTCGACCTCCTCGCCGGCCTGCAGGAGGACCCGCTGCCCCGGCTGCCAGCCGGTCACGCCCTCCCCGAGCTCGGCGACGACGCCGGCCACCTCGTGGCCGAGCGTGACCTCCTCGCCCTGCAGGAACAGCGGGTTGAGCGTGCCGTCGACGAGGTGGACGTCGGACAGGCAGATGCCGGCCGCGCGGACCTCGACCAGCACCTGTCCCGGTCCGGGCGCCGGGCGCGGCACCTCCTTGACCTCGAACTGCTTGGTGCGCACGTTGAGCCGGCCGGCGAGCATCGAGTCGGGCATGTCCCGCATCCTCCCCACCGGCCCGCGGGACCACGCCGCCGCCTCCGGTGCACGTCCGCGGAGTTGCCCCGTGCACTTCCGCGGAGTCGCGCGCTCCCGGGGCGGACGTGACGGACGGCACACGACGGCGTAACGTCCACCGGCCGTGTCAGCGACACCGACCGACACGACCGTGACCGAGCCCGTCCTCACCGCCGAGCGCGCCCACCTGGCCCTCGCCGAGGACTGCCTCGCCGGGATGCGCGCCGCCGCCTCCGCCGTCGCGGACGCCGGCGTCGACGCCTGGGCCTCCGAGCGTCTCGGCGCCGCCCGCGCCGAGCGGCTGCGCTCGCTGGCCGCCGACCCCGGCGTGCCGCCCTTCTTCGGCCGCACCGACGGCGCCGGGGAGACCTTCCACATCGGCCGGCGGCACGTCCGCGACGCCGCCGGCCGGCCGGTGGTCATCGACTGGCGGGCGCCGATGAGCCGACCGTTCTACCGGGCCAGCGCCGCCGATCCGCAGGGCCTGGTCCGCCGCCGCCGGTTCGGCTTCTCCGGCGGCGAGCTCACCAGCTACGAGGACGAGCTGCTCGGGCTCGGCGAGGAGGGCGACGGCGCCCTGCTGCGAGCCGAGATCGAGCGCCCGCGCAGCGGCCCGATGCGGGACATCGTCGCCACCATCCAGCCCGAGCAGGACGAGATCGTCCGCGCCCCGCTGGCCGAGTCGGTGTGCGTGCAGGGCGCGCCCGGCACCGGCAAGACCGCCGTCGGCCTGCACCGCGCCGCCTACCTGCTCTACACGCACGGCGGGCAGCTGGCCCGCACCGGCGTCCTCGTCGTCGGGCCCAACCGCGCGTTCCTGCGCTACATCGAGCAGGTGCTGCCCACCCTCGGCGAGGTCGACGTCGACCAGACGACGGTCGCCGAGCTCACCGGCCGGGTGCCGGTGCGGGCCCAGGACGCCCCGGAGGTCGCCGTCCTCAAGGGCGACGCCCGCATGGCGCGGGTGCTGGAGCGGGCGCTGTGGGGCGCGATCGCCAAACCCGCCGACGACGTCCTGGTGCCCCTGGCCGGCCGCCGCCACCGGGTGCCGGTGGAGCGGCTCAAGCGGTACGTCGACGACCTGCGGCGGCGCGGCCGGGTGCCCGACGACCAGCAGCGGCTGCACCACACCGCCGGGCGGGAGCGGCTGGCGCTGCTGCTCGCCGAGGACGCCCGCCGGCAGAACGAGGAGACCGGCGGCAGCCCGACCGACGCCGAGACCCGCCGGGCCGCGCGCAGCCCCGAGGTCCGCGCGTTCTGCGACGCCGTCTGGCCCGCCCGCGACCCGGCCGGCCTGGTGGCGGAGCTGCTCGGCGACCCCGCCGTCCTGGCCCGCGCCGCCCGCGGCGTGCTCACCGACGACGAGCAGGCGCTGCTGCACCGGCCGGCGCCGCGCTCGGTCCGCACCGCGCCGTGGACCGCCGCCGACGCCGTCCTGGTCGACGAGGTGGCCGGGCTGCTCGAGCGGACGGCGGGCTACGGGCACGTCGTCGTCGACGAGGCGCAGGACCTCTCGCCCATGCAGTGCCGCGCGGTGGCCCGCCGGCTGGCCGCCGGGTCGCTCACCGTGCTCGGTGACCTCGCCCAGGCCACCGGCCCGTGGTCGCCGGCCGACTGGGCGCCGACGCTCGCCGGCCTGGGCCGCCCGGACACCGCCGTCCGGCCGCTGACCCGCGGCTACCGCGTGCCGGGGGAGGTCCTCGACTACGCCAACCGGCTGCTGCCGGCGATCGCCCCCGGCCTGCCCGCGGCCACCGCCGTGCGCCGGGAACCCGGCGCGCTCGCCGTCCGCCCGGTCGCCGACCTCGCCGGGCCGCTGGCCGAGGTGGTCGCCGACCTCGCGGCCGGTCCCGGCTCGGTCGGCGTCGTCTGCGCCGACGCCGCGGTGCCCGAGGTGGCGCGGCTGCTGGCCGCCGCGGGCCTGCCTGCGGCGGTGCTCGCCGACGACGGCTCGGCGGCCGGGCGGATCGCCGTCGTGCCCGCCGCGCTGGCCAAGGGGCTGGAGTTCGACGCCGTCGTGGTGGCCGACCCGGCGGCGATCGTGGCCGCCGAGCCGCGCGGACTGTCCCGGCTCTACGTCGTGCTCACCCGGGCGGTCAGCACCCTGGTCGTGCTGCACCGCGACGACCTGCCCACGCTGCTGGAGGGCTGAGCGTCCCCCGACCGCGGGACCGCACGGCGCGGGTCGTTGTGGCCGGAGGTGATCTCTGTTGCAGTGTGCGCGCACGGGAGGGAGGCCCATGGACCGGCAGGACAGCCGGGCCGGCACGCTGCTCCGGTTGGCCGCGACCATCGTGGTCGCCGGGGCACTGGTGGCGGGCCTGCTCCTCCCGTGGATCGGGGGTCCCGCGATCGCCGCCCAGCAGTCCACCGGGCTGCTCGGCGACCTGCCCACCGAGTTCACGGACGCCGCGCCGCCGGGCAACACCGTGCTGCTCGCCGCCGACGGCGAGCCGATCACGTACTTCTACGACGAGAACCGCGACCCCGTGGAGCCCGCCGAGATCGCGGACGTCATGAAGGACGCGATGGTCGCCATCGAGGACGCCCGGTTCTACGGCCACCGCGGCCTGGACGTGCAGGGCACGCTGCGCGCGCTGGTCACCAACATCGCCGCGGGCGAGGTGGCCGAGGGCGGCTCGACGCTCACCCAGCAGCTGGTCAAGCAGACGCTGCTGCAGACCGCCGACACCCCCGAGGAGCGGACCGCCGCCACCGAGCAGACGGTGGGCCGCAAGCTGCGCGAGGCGCGCCTGGCCCTGGCGCTGGAGGACCTCTACAGCAAGGACGAGATCCTCACCCGCTACCTCAACATCGTCTACTTCGGCCAGAACGCCTACGGCGTGCAGCCGGCCGCCCGCGCCTACTTCGGCGTCGACGCCGCCGCGCTCACCCTGCCGCAGGCGGCCCTGCTGGCCGGCCTCGTGCAGAGCCCGGTGAACGACGACCCGTTCACCGACCCCGAGGCGGCCACCGCGCGGCGCAACGAGGTGCTGTCCCGGATGGCCGAGCAGGGCCTGGTGACCGCCGAGGAGGCGGCCGCGGCCGCGGCCGCGCCGCTCGGCCTGGCGCCCGGGCCCGCCCCGCCCCGGGGCTGCGTCCAGGCCAGCGTCGGCCCGTTCGTCTGCGACTTCGTGCAGCGGTACCTGATCCAGCAGCTGGGGCTCAGCCAGGAGCAGCTGGACAACGGCGGCTACACCGTCCAGACCACGCTGGACCCCGAGCTGCAGCGCTCCGGCGACGCCGCGGTGCTCGAGACGCTGCCGCGGGAGGACTCGCTGGCCGCGATGTTCACCGCCGTCGAGCCCGGCACCGGGCACCTGCTGGCGATGAGCGTCAACCGGACCTTCGGCTACGACCTCGCCGACCGCACCCAGGAGTCGTTCAACCTCAACGTGGCGCCCAGCCAGGGCTCGGGTTCCACGTACAAGGTCTTCGTCGCCGCAGCGGCCCTGGCCCGGGGCTACTCCTCCTACTACACGCTCACCGCGCCCGACCCCTACGTCTCCCGGGTCTACAGCGGCCCGTGCGAGGGCCGGGACACCGACGGCCGGTACTGCGTCCGCAACGCCGGGTCCGGCTACCGCCCGACGCTGGACCTGACGACGGCGCTGTACCAGTCCTCCAACACCTACTTCCTCGCGCTCGAGGACGCCCTCGGCAGCGTCGAGGAGCCGGTGCGGATGGCCGAGGCGGCGGGGCTGTTCCAGTTCAGCCCGCCGGGCCTGGCGCAGCAGATCATCGACGAGAACCGCGGGTCGTTCACCTTCGGCGCCGAGGCGACCAGCCCGCTGGCGCTGGCCAGCGCGTACTCGACGTTCGCCGCCGGCGGCACGCAGTGCGACGTCGTCCCGGTGACCGCCGTCCTCGACCGGAACGGGGAGCCGGCGGTCGGCGCCGACGGCGAGCCGCTCGCGGTCGGCGACCGGTGCACGCCCGAGGCTGTCCCGCCCGGCGTGGCGAACACGATGAACCAGATGCTGCGCAAGGACGTCGAGCCGGGGAACCCGGGGCAGACCGGGGCGCGCGCCTACGTCCGCGGCCACCAGATCGCGGGCAAGACCGGCACCTCGCAGGACAACTACTCGGTGGCGTTCGTGGGCTACACGCCCGAGATCACCGCGAGCGTCATGGTCCTCAACCCCAAGCGCAACGAGGACGTCGGCGGCTTCGGCGGCGGCAAGGGCGCCACCATCTGGCGCGACGCGATGGAGCCGATCCTCACCGCGCGCGGCAGCGGCGAGTTCGCGCCGGCCGACGAGACCGTGCAGAACGGCAACACCCGCCCGGTGCCCGGCTGCTCCACCGTCCGGGGTTGCGAGCGGACCCTCGCCGACGCCGGGTTCACCCCGCGGACGGTGCGCGTCGACAGCGACGAGCGGCCCGGCGCCCTCGTGGGCACCAGCCCGCCGCGCGGCGGCCGCGCCGTGCCCGGCCAGGTGGTGTCGATCCTGGTGAGCAACGGCAGCGACTACGTGGAGCCGGCGCCCGAGCCCGCGCCCCCGGCCGACCCCGCACCCCAGCCGGCGCCCGCGCCCGGCTCGCCGTCCTCGCCACCCCCGACGCCGTCGTCGCCCCCGCCCCCGCCGTCTCCGGAGCCGCCGCCACCGGCGACGGAGCCGCCGCCCGCGCCGGCGACCCCGGCACCCGAGCCGCCGCCCGCGCCGGCGACCCCGGCACCCGAGCCGCCGCCCGCGCCTGCCGCGCCCGCCCCGGAGACCCCGCCGCCCGGCTCCCCCTGGCGGCCGGGCGGCTGACGCCGGCCCAGCCGCTCGTCGAGGGACTGGGTGAGCAGCCACCCGGCCAGCAGGACCAGGTGCAGCAGGAACAGCCACAGGCCGATGGCGACCACCGCGCCGACGACGACCAGGCCGCCGAAGGGCGCGCCCAGGTCCAGCGGCAGGGACAGGAACAGCACGAAGCCCTGCAGGAAGCCGGACAGGCAGGCGGCGGTGAACAGCGCGCCGCTGACCAGCGCGCCCCACCGGTGCCGGCCGCCGGCCACCACGCCGTAGCCCCACAGGATGGGCACGGTGAGCACGAACAGCACCGAGTAGTAGCCGACGGCGAACCGCCCGATCAGAGGCCCGGCGCCGTCCTCGCGGGCCAGGTCGGCCATGACCGTGGCGGCCAGCAGCAGCGGGTACAGCAGCAGGGGCGTGACCACGACCAGGGGCAGCGTGAGCAGCCGCCCCCGCCAGCCGGTGAGGTTCTCCCGCCGCCGGCTGAACCGCATCAGCGCCCGCCGCAGCCCCTCGCCGTACAGCGACAGCGGCAGCAGCGCCAGCGCGAAGCCCAGCAGGTCCAGCCGGACGCCGGCGTCGACCAGCCGGTCCACCGCGCCCGGCGCGCCCAGCGACTCCGGCAGCAGCTCGGTCAGCCGCTCGCTGCGCGCGCGGACCTCCTCGGCCGAGGTGGCCAGCGCGGTCAGCCGGACGGAGACCAGCACCAGCGGCACCACCGCGATGCCGGCGTAGAAGGTGAGCCCCGCGCCGATCAGCGCGAGGTCACGGCCGTGCAGCAGACGGCGGGCGCCGGCCAGCAGCGTCCGTGCCTCGGCCCGCACCCGGGCCGCCGTCCACCTGCGTGCCGGGCTCACCCGCTCATGCCACCAGACCGGGCGGCCGGCCGGGGACCCGGCGACGCTCAGTCGTCGGTGCTCGCGTCGTCGGTGGTCGGGGCGTCGTTACCGGGGTTCTGGCCGGTCTCCTGGCAGCTGGCGTCGTTCTCGTTGCTGGCGTTGCCGCCGGCGGCGTCGCAGTTGGTCGGGCCGCGCGAGAAGTCGGTGTTGTCACCGCAGGCGACCAGGGAGCCGAACAGGGCGAGCGCGACGAGCGGCCGGGCGATCCGTGTCCGGGTGGCGCGCATCCGCGTGGAGGAGGACATGCAGCAATCGGTACACGCCCCCAGGGGCGCGCAAACCGGCGGGGGTCGGCAACCTCCCGGAGTCGTCCGGTCACCCGGTGTGAGCGATGTAATTACACGGGGGTGATTGTCACACGCCGGTCACGGACCTTACGCTCTGTGTGTCCAACGGGGCGTTCCGTCACCAGTCCGGGTGACACCCCACGGACGCCGTCGAGCCGGTCCCCTCCCGTGGGACCGGGCCGGGGACCCATGGCAGTCCTGGGGTGTAGCGCGTGTCCGCACGCGCCGGGCGACTCCACGCCCGAACCCGTCAGCTAACCCGGTAGGCGGCCTGGGAGAAGGAGTGACCGCCGCGTGGCGTCCCTGCGCACGTCCGTCCCCGGCATGCCCGCGACCGGCCGCGGCCGCCGCGCCGCCCTCGCCCTCGCCGGCGCCCTCGGGATCGGCCTCGGGCTGGGTGCCGTCCCGGCGCCGGCCGGGGCGGAGGAGCCGGTCACGGCCGCCGAGGCCGCGCAGCTGGTCGCCGCCCGGGGACACGACCTCGAGGTCGTCACCGAGCAGTTCAACGAGGCGCGCGAGGTGCTCGCCGCCCAGCAGGCCACCGCCGACGCGGCCGCCGCGCAGCTGGCCACCGCCCAGGCCGCCGTGGACACCGCCCGTCAGCAGGTCATCGGCATCGCCCGGTCGGCCTACACCGGCGACAGCATGGGCTCCCTGCAGGCGCTCATGACCAGCGAGGACGCCGACGAGTTCGTCAACCGCGTCACGCTGCTGCAGGGCGTCGCCGGCTACCAGGGCGAGCTGCTCGGTCAGGCCGTGGCCGCCACGGACACCGCCACCGCCGCGCAGACCGCGGCCGCCGAGGCCGCCGCCGAGGCGCAGCGCCAGTACGACGCCGTCGCCGCCCAGCAGGCCGACCTCGAGGCCCAGATCGCCGCCTACCAGGCCGACTACGCCCAGCTGAGCGCCGAGGAGCGGCGCGCCGCCCTCGACGCCGCCGCCGCGGCGCACGCCTCCGAGGGCTCCCGCGCCAGCCGCGACGAGGACCGCGAGGAGCCCGCGACCCCCGCGGAGGAGCCCGCCGCGGCCGCCGCGCCGGCCAGCGGCGTCGCCGGCACCGTCGTCTCCACCGCCATGGCCCAGCGCGGGGACCCCTACGTCTGGGCCGCTGCCGGCCCGGACGCCTTCGACTGCTCCGGCCTCACCCAGTACGCGTTCAAGGCCGCGGGGATCAGCCTCCCGCACTCCAGCAGGATGCAGTCGACGATGGGCACCGCGGTCTCCCGCGCCGACCTGCAGCCCGGGGACCTGGTCTTCTTCTACAGCCCGGTGAGCCACGTCGGCATCTACGTCGGCAACGGCCAGATGGTGCACGCGCCGACGTCGGGCGACGTCGTCAAGGTCGCCAGCATCGACGCGATGGGCGGCTACGCCGGCGCCCGCCGCATCGGGTAAGGACCTCCCTGCAGGGGCCCACCGCTCGCAAGCTCGCGGTGGGCCCCTGCAGGGAGGCCGTTCCAGCACGTCACCAGGTGCCGGGACGGGTCACGTCCGGACCTGCTGCAGCAGGCCCCGGACGAAGGCAGCCGTGGCGCCGGAGGGCAGCCGCACCTCCCCGCGGGTGACCACCCGCGGGTCCACCTCCCGGGCCCCGGGCAGGCCGCTCACGTCGGCCACCACGTGCTCCCGGACCCGCGGCCGCCCGTCGACCGCCGGCGGGACCGGGGAGGCCGGGCGCGCACCAGGTGCTCGTGCAGCACGCTGCCGCCGGGGGCGGAGAGCACCTCCCGGCGCAGGTGCGGCCACATCGGCAGCGGCCAGCGCCGGACCTCGAGGTGCAGGTCGCCGAACCGGCGGTCCTCCACCTGCTCGGCCGGCCCGTGGCCCCGTCCGGAGGCTCGCGCCGAGCTCGCGAGGCGTGAGAGGGACGGGGTCCTTCCAGCAGCGGGTGTGCGCCGCGTGCGCCTCGGCGCGGGTCGCGCCCAGCCGGGGCAGGGCCGCGGCCACCGGGTCCGGCCGCAGGCCGGCCATCCGGCGCAGCAGGACCAGGCAGAACTCCCGCCGCGCCAGCCCCGCACGGCCCGACCTGCCACGCACGTCACACCCGCGACCGGGACGTCGGCGTCCGCTGCCGCGTTGACCCTCCGGAACAGCCCCCGACCCGAGGACCGCGCACCGATGAACCCCCGCACCGTCGCCCTGGCCTTCCGCGCCGTCGCCGTCGCCGAGGCCCTGTCCTGGATCGGCCTGCTGGCCGGGATGTACGTCAAGTACGTGCCGGAGACCTCCGAGGTCGGCGTCCAGGTGTTCGGGCCGGTCCACGGTGCGGTGTTCGTCGCCTACGTGGTCGTGGCCCTGGTCGCCGCACGGGTGCTCGGCTGGTCCCGGTGGACGACGCTGCTCGCGCTGGCCGCCTCGGTCCCGCCGCTGGTCACCGTCGTGTTCGAGCGCTGGGCCGGGCGCACCGGGCGGCTGGCGGCGCCCGTCCGCGCCTGACCTACCGTTCCGGTCATGCCGGAGCCCGTGCTGCCCTCGACCGCCCGCACCCTGCTGGCCCGCACCGCCCGGGTGCAGCGCGAGGGCCGGGCACCCAGCCTGGTCGCCGGGGTGGTCCGGGACGGCGGGCTGGCCTGGTCGGCCGGCCGGGGCGACGTCGTCGAGCCGCACACCGACGTGCAGTACCGGCTGGGGTCGATCAGCAAGACCGTCACCGCCGTCGCGGTCATGCGGCTGCGCGACGAGGGCCGGCTGGCGCTGGACGACCCGCTGGACCGGCACGTGCCCGGCACGCCGTTCGGGAACCGGTCGGTCGGCCAGCTGCTCTCGCACCTCGCCGGCGCCGCCGCGGAGAGCCCGGGCGGCTGGTGGGAGCGGGTGCCCGGCGGCCCGCTGGCCGACCTGCGGCTGTCCGGGGAGCACGTCGTCCTGGGCGAGGCCCGGCGCTTCCACTACTCGAACCTCGGCTTCGGCCTGCTCGGCGAGCTCGTGGCCCGGCTGCACGGGCGGTCGTGGGAGGACGTCGTCACCGCCGAGGTGCTCGCGCCGCTGGGCATGACCCGGACGACGCCGCGCCCCTCCGGCCGCGCCGCGCAGGGGTACGCCGTCCACCCGTGGGCCGACGTCGTCCTGCCCGAGCCCGAGCACGACGCCGGCGTGATGGCCGCCGCCGGGCAGCTGTGGGCGACGCTGGCCGACCTCGCCCGCTTCGCCGCCTTCCTGCTCGGCGACACCGGCGACGTGCTGTCCCCGGCGACGCTCGAGGAGATGGCCGTGCCGGCCGGCGTCGACGGCTCCTCTCCGGCCTGGTCTGCCTACGGGCTGGGCCTGCAGGTGCTGCGGGTCGACGGCCGCACGCTCACCGGCCACGGCGGCTCGATGCCCGGCTTCCTGGCCGGCGTGTTCGTCGACCGCGAGGAGGGGACCGGCGGCGTCTCGCTGGCCAACACCACCAGCGGCCTGGACGTGCTCGTCCCCGGCCTGCTCGCCGACCTGCGCGCCGCCGAGCCGCGGGTGGCCGAGCCGTGGCGCCCGGCGCAGCCGCCGGTGCCGCTGGAGCAGCTCGGCATCTGGTACTGGGGCCCGGCGCCGCACGCGCTGCGCGCCGTGGACAGCGGACTGCTGCACCTCGGTCCGCTGCCCGGCCGCTCGGGGCGGGCCAGCCGCTTCCGCTGCGACGCCGACGGCACCTGGGTGGGCCTGGACGGCTACTACGCCGGCGAGCCGCTGCGGATCGCCGAGGACCACCTGGACCTGGGCACGTTCGTCTTCACCCGCACGCCCTACGACCCCGCCGCCCCCGTCCCCGGCGACGTCGACCCCCGCGGCTGGTCGGCCGGCTGAGTGCGCACTTCCGCGGATGTGCCCGGTGCACTTCCGTGGATGTGCACCGCCGTCACGGCCTGTCGAAGGCGTCCATCGTGGTCTTGACGACGGCGCCGTAGGCCAGGTGCGGCACGATGTCGCTCACCCAGTCGGTGGCCGACCAGCTGCGCGGGTCGGTGATCCCCAGCGCCGTCATCGGGCCGTTGGCCGCGACCAGGACGCCGAGCGTGGTGAGCAGCGTCCCGACCAGCGGCTGCGAGCGGAAGCCCGAGGCGCGGACCAGCCCGACGACGACGCCCACGCCGATGCCCGCGACCAGGCCGGTCAGCGGCCCGAGCCCCTGGACCCGGTTCTGCCGGTGCTCCTCGTCGCCGGGGATCGGCACGTGCGCCTTCTCGGCGAGCTTCTCCACGGTCTGCTCGGGCGTGGAGCTGGTGCCGCGGCCGCGGACGGTCATGTCGAGATAGGTGACGGCGTTGAGCGCGGTGGTGCCCGCCGCGCCGGCCGCGGCGCCCCGCACCGCCCAGCCCAGCGTGCTGATGCCCCGCCTGCCCTTGCCGAACGTCCCCACGGGGGTGCGTCTCGCCATGCCGTCCGCGGTACCCGCCGCGCTCACCAGGGCAAACGGGCGCATCCTGGGGGAGTGGACGACGCGGGCGCGGCCCTGGAGCGGGCGATCGACGCGCTGCTCGACGCCCGCGCCCCCGGTGCCACGATCTGCCCGTCGGAGGCGGCCCGCGCGGTCGACCCCGAGGGCTGGCGCGACCTCATGGCGCAGGCCCGCGCCGCCGCCGGACGGCTCGCGCGGCGGGGCGCGGTCGAGGTGACCCAGCGCGGCGCGGTGGTGGACGTCGCCACCGCCCGCGGCCCGGTGCGCGTCCGCCGGGTCAGCTGACCGGCAGCGGGCGGGCGAGGAAGGCGGCGAGCAGCCGGGCGGTCCGGTCGACGGTGCCGGTGTGCAGCACCTCGTACCCGTGCGTGCTGAGCGTGGGCAGGCTGATCAGCGCCGCCCGCGCCGTCTGGCCCGAGGCCTTCGCCTGCGAGGCGTCGGAGTCGAAGGACTGCCACACCGCCGTCTGCGGGTCCACGCCGAGCTCGCGGCCGGTGTCCACCAGCGCGTCGGCGACCACCCGGTCGTAGACGACGGCGTCGTCGGCGTAGGCGACCACGGGGCCGCCGTCGACGGTGACCTGGTACTCGGCCTCGGCCGGGCCGACGTCGAGGGCGACGGTGAGGTCGCCGGGCAGGGTCCGGGCGGCGTAGGAGGCGCCGATGCCGCCCATCTCCTCGCTGGTGCTGGCCACGAGGTACACGTCGCCGTGCGGGCGCCCGCGCAGCAGCCGCGCGGCGCCGACGAGGGCGGCCAGCGCGGCGCGGTCGTCGAGGAAGTAGCCGCCGACGAAGTCGCCGAAGCGGGTGAGCCCCCGCCGGTCGGCGTGCACGCACACCCGGGTGCCGGGGTGCACGCCGGCCGCGGCCAGCTCGTCGGCCGGGCGCCCGGTGAAGACGTGGACGTGCGACCAGTCCATGGCCTTGTCGCCCTGGTCCGGCTTGGTCTCCCAGATGCGCGGGCTGTCGGTGGTCGTGTGCTCCGAGCCCAGGGTGAGCACGCCGGTGAGCTCCTCCCGCCGGCCGAGGACGGCGACCGGGCCGAGGCCGAAGTTGCCCGGGTACATGACGCCCAGCGAGCTGACCCGCAGCGTGCCGTCGGGCTCGACCCGCTTGACCATCATCGACAGCTCGTCGAGGTGCGCCATCACGCGGACGGCCGGGGCCGACCGGTCCCGCCCGTGCAGGAGGGCGACCAGGTTGCCGGCGGCGTCCACCGTCACCTCGTCGGCCAGCGGCTCGAGCTCCCGGCGGACGACGTCGCGCACCGCCTGCTCCTCCCCGCAGGGGCCGTAGGTGCGCAGCAGTTCGTCGAGCAGGTCGGGCAGCGGGGTGGCCACGGGGCTCCTCGGGTCGGCGACGGCGTCCGGACCCGTCCTACCCGCCCGGTGCCGGGTCCGCCCCCGCGGCCCGCTCCAGCAGTGGGGCGACCCGGTGGTCGACGTAGCGGCGCAGCGCCAGCGCGGTGTCGGTGCGCTCCACGCCGGGGACGGCGAGCACCTGCTCGGTGAGCCGCCACAGGTCGTCGGCGTCGACCGCGACCACGCGCACGAGCAGGTCGGCGGCCCCGGACAGCGCCGTCACCTCGAGCACCTCGGGCAGCGCGGCGAGCGCGGCCGCCACCTCCTCCAGGCTGCGCTGCACGACCTGCACGGTCACGTAGGCGCCGAGCCGGTAGCCGAGCGCCTCGGGCCGCACCCGGGCGTCGAACGGCGCGAGGAGGCCGCCGGACTCCAGCCGGGCCAGCCGCGCCTGCACGGTGTTGCGCGCCAGCCCCAGCCGCTGGGACAGGGCCATGACCGTGGCGCGGGGGTCGTCGGTCAGCGCCTGCACCAGGCGGGCGTCGGTGGCGTCCAGACGGTCCGGGCCGGGCGGCATCTGCTCAGTCTGACACGTTCGGACGTCCTACCAGTTGTCATCCTGCGCAGTCCGCCGTCGTGACCTTGCGCAATCCGGGAGGGGGGTGATGTGCTCCACAGGGGGTCGGTCGTGCCACGATGTGTGAGTGCCGCCACACCCCGGCGCACACAGGACGTCCAGCACCGCGACCGGCCGGCGACCCCGGCGGCGCGGCCGACGGCGAGGAGGAGCGCGTGAGCGTGCCGAGCGGAACGACGGAGGCGGTGGACCCCGTACCCGGTGCGGCGGCGCCCCACCTGCCGCAGCAACCGGACCTGGTGCAGCTGCTGACCCCGGAGGGCGAGCGGGTCGAGCACCCCGAGTACTCCCTCGACATCGGCGACGAGGAACTGTGCGGGCTGTACCGCGACCTCGTGCTGGTCCGCCGCTGGGACGTCGAGGCCACCGCCCTGCAGCGCCAGGGCGAGCTCGGCATCTGGGCCTCGCTGCTGGGCCAGGAGGCCGCCCAGATCGGCGCCGGCCGCGCGATGGCCGCCGACGACATGGCCTTCCCCACCTACCGCGAGCACGGGGTCGCCTGGGTGCGCGGCGTCGACCCGCTGCACGTCATCAGCCTGTTCCGCGGCGTCGACAACGGCGGCTGGGACCCGGTGGCGACGGGGTTCAACCTCTACACCGTCGTCATCGGCGCGCAGACCCTGCACGCCACCGGCTACGCGATGGGGCTGCAGCGCGACGGTGCGGAGAGCGCGACGCTGGCCTTCCTCGGCGACGGCGCCACCAGCCAGGGCGAGGTCAACGAGGCGATGATCTGGGCGGCGAGCTTCTCGGCGCCGGTCGTCTTCTTCTGCCAGAACAACCAGTACGCGATCAGCGTGCCGCTCGAGCGGCAGTCGCGGGTGCCGCTGTACCAGCGCGCGGCCGGCTTCGGCTTCCCCGGCGTGCGGGTCGACGGCAACGACGTCCTCGCCGTCCTCGCCGTCACCCGGGCGGCGCTGGCCGCCGCCCGCGAGGGCCAGGGCCCGACGTTCGTCGAGGCGTTCACCTACCGGATGGGCGCGCACACCACCTCCGACGACCCCACCCGCTACCGGCTGGCCAGCGAGCTGGAGGAGTGGAAGCTGCGCGACCCGATCGCGCGGGTGAAGGCACACCTGTCCCGCAGCGGCATCGCCGACCAGGCGTTCTTCGACGCCGTCGAGGCCGAGGCCGACGAGCTGGCCGCGCGGATCCGCAAGGGCACGCTGGAGATGCCCGACCCTCCGGGCACGGCGATGTTCGACCGGGTGTACGCGGAGCAGACGCCGCACCTGGCGGCGCAGCAGGCGGCCTTCGAGGCCTACCAGGCGAGCTTCGAGGGGGCGGGTCACTGATGGGCACCGAGACGCTCACCATCGGCAAGGCCCTCAACCTCGGCCTGCGCCGCGCCATGGAGGACGACGCCAAGGTCGTGCTCATGGGGGAGGACATCGGCCGCCTCGGCGGCGTCTTCCGCATCACCGACGGCCTGCAGAAGGACTTCGGCGAGGACCGCGTCGTCGACACCCCGCTGGCCGAGGCCGGCATCCTCGGCACCGCCGTCGGCCTGGCCATGCGCGGCTACCGGCCGGTCTGCGAGATCCAGTTCGACGGGTTCGTCTTCCCCGCCTACAACCAGATCGTCACCCAGGTCGCGAAGATCCACGCCCGCTCCCGCGGGAAGCTGGCCATGCCGATCGTCATCCGCATCCCGTTCGGCGGCGGCATCGGCGCGGTCGAGCACCACAGCGAGAGCCCCGAGGCGTACTTCGCGCACACCCCCGGGCTCAAGGTGGTCGCGGTCAGCAACCCGGTCGACGCCTACTGGGGCATCCAGCAGGCGATCGCGCACCCCGACCCGATCGTCTTCCTCGAGCCCAAGCGGCGGTACTGGGAGAAGGCCGAGGTGGACACCGACGCCACGCCCGACCCGCTGTTCGCCTCCCGGGTGGTCCGCGGCGGCGACGACGTCACGGTGCTGGCCTACGGCCCGATGGTGAAGACGGCGCTGCAGGCCGCCGACGCCGCCGCCGAGGAGGGCCGCTCGCTGGAGGTCGTCGACCTGCGCACCCTCTCGCCGCTGGACCTGGACCCGGTGGTCGAGTCGGTGCGCCGCACCGGCCGCTGCGTCGTCGTCCACGAGGCGCCGGTGACCCTCGGCCTCGGCGCGGAGATCGCCGCGCGGATCACCGAGGAGTGCTTCTTCTCGCTGGAGGCGCCGGTGCTGCGGGTCGGCGGCTACGACACCCCCTACCCGCCGTCGAAGCTGGAGGAGGAGTACCTCCCCGACCTCGACCGCGTGCTCGACGCCGTCGACCGGGTGGTGGCGTCCTGATGGGCCGGTTGCGCCAGTTCAAGCTCCCCGACGTCGGGGAGGGGCTGACCGACGGCGAGATCCTGCAGTGGCTGGTGGCGGTGGGCGACACCGTCACGGTCAACCAGCCGCTGTGCGAGGTGGAGACCGCGAAGGCCGCCGTCGAGCTGCCCTCGCCGTACGCCGGCACGGTCACCGAGCTGCTGCACGAGGCGGGCACGACCGTCGACGTCGGCACGCCGATCATCACGATCGACGTCGGCGGCGAGGACGCCCCCGCCCCGGCCGCTCCCGCCGCTCCCGCGGACGGCGGGGAGGCCGGGGCCGGGCTGATCGGCGGGGCGGCCCCGGGCGGTCGGACGGCGGTGCTCGTCGGCTACGGGCCGCGGAACACCGAGGCCCGCCGGCGCCCCCGCCGGTCGGCGCCTCCCGTGCACGCTGCCGCGCCCGCGCCCGCCGGCGCCGACTACGGGTCGGGCGGCTCCGAGCGGCCGCCGCTGCTGGCCACCGCCCCCGACGCCACGGTCAAGCCGGTGCGGCACGGCGGCCTCGAGGTGGGTCGGCAGGCCGAGGCGCACGCCCGCGCCGAGGCGGCCGCCCCCTCCCGGCCGGCCGCGCCCGGCCGGGGGACGGTGCGCCCGCTGGCCAAGCCGCCGGTGCGCAAGCTCGCCCGCGACCTCGGCGTCGACCTCACCGCGCTCACCGGCAGCGGCGCCGGCGGGGTCATCACCCGCGAGGACGTCACCGCGGCTGCGAGCGCGCCGTCGGCTCCCGCTCCCGCCGCGGCGCCCGCGCCCGTGGCCCCCGCCGCCGGCGACCAGCGGATCCCCGTCAAGGGCGTGCGGAAGGCCACGGCGGCGGCGATGGTGGCCAGCGCGTTCACCGCGCCGCACGTGACCGAGTTCCTGACCGTCGACGTCACCCGGATGATGAAGCTGCGCGCGCGGGTCGCGGCGCGGCCGGAGTTCGCCGGCGTCAAGGTCAGCCCGCTGCTGTTCGTGGCGAAGGCGCTGCTGCTCGCGGCGCAGCGGCACCCGGTGGTGAACAGCTCGTGGGACGAGGCGGCGCAGGAGATCGTCGTCCACGGGCAGGTCAACCTCGGCATCGCCGCGGCCACCCCGCGCGGGCTGGTGGTGCCCAACGTCAAGGACGCCGGGCGGCTGTCGCTGGCCGAGCTCGCCGGGGCGCTCACCGAGCTCACCGAGACGGCGCGCGCGGGGCGGACGGCGCCGGCGGACATGACCGGCGGGACGATCACCATCACCAACGTCGGGGTGTTCGGCGTCGACACCGGGACGCCGATCCTCAACCCCGGCGAGTCGGCGATCCTGGCCTTCGGCGCGGTCCGCGAGATGCCCTGGGTGCACAAGGGGCGGATCGCCGTCCGGCAGGTGACGCAGCTGGCGCTGTCGTTCGACCACCGGATCATCGACGGCGAGCTCGGCAGCCGGTTCCTCGCCGACGTCGGGGCGCTCCTGGCCGACCCGGGCCTGGCGCTCGCATTCTGACGCGCGGCGGCCCCGGCCCCAGGATCAGCGCTCCTCGGGGTCGGGGCCGTACGCGGCCCGTCCTCCGTCGACGGGGACAACGGCACCGGTGACGAAACCCGCCGCGTCGGACAGCAGCCAGGCCACCACGTCCGCGACCTCCTCGGCCCGGCCCACCCGTCCGAGCGGGTGCAGGGCGGCCATCCGCCGGCGTGTGCGCTCGGCCGCCCGCGCGTCCTGCGCGGCGAGCGCGGCGTCGTAGCGCTCGGTCCGGATGGAGCCGAGCGCCACGGCGTTGACCCGGATGCCGTCCGGGCCGTGGTCGACGGCGGCCGCCCGGGTCAGCCCCTCGACGGCGGCCTTGGCCGTCGCGTAGGGCAGCGCGCCCCGCACCGGACGCTGCGCCTGGTGGCTGGAGACGTTGACGATCGACCCGCCGGTGCCGGCGGCGCGGAACCGGCGCACCGCGACCGCGCAACCGACCACCGCGGGCGCCAGGTTGGCGGTCACCAGGTCCAGGACCTCGCCCGCCGGCGCGGTGCCGAGGCCGGCGTCGCGGAAGACCGCCGCGTTGTTCACCCACCCGGTCAGCCGCCCGAGCTCCTGCGCCCGGTCCGCGGCGCGCCCGGCCACCTCCTCGTCGGCGGCGCTGCCGACGACCGCGGCCACCCGTCCCGCGGCGGCATGGTCCGCCACCCAGCCGACGGCGTCCGGGTCGAGGTCGACGACCACCACGGCCCCGCCGGCGACGAGCCGCTCGGCCACCGCCCGCCCGACACCCCGCCCACCGCCGGTCACCACGTACGCGTCCACTGCTCCTCCTCCGGTCCGCTCGTCTGCGATCACGGCGCCGTGACCACCGATCCGGCCCGCCGGGTGGTCACGGCGCCATGATCGCGGGCAGGCTGGCGGAGTGACCGACCTCGACCGGCTGCTCGCCGCCGCCGCCCGCGCCCGGGTGCCCGAGGGCGGGTTCGGCTACCTCGGCGCCGACGGCGCCCTCGTGCCCGGCCGCCCGCAGCAGACCTGGATCGTCGCGCGGATGACCCACGTCTTCGCGCTGGCGCACCTGATCGGCCGGCCGGGCGCGGAGGAACTGGTCCGTCACGGCCTCGCGGCGCTGCGCGGAGGGCCGCTGCACGACGGCACGAACGGCGGCTGGCGGGCGGCGGAGGACGACGACACGAAGAGCGCGTACGTGCACGCCTTCGCCGTCCTGGCGGGGGCGACCTCCACCGCCGCCGGCGTCGACGGGGGCCCGGCGCTGCTCGACGAGGCGCTGGCCGTGTGGGACCGGCACTTCTGGGACGACGACGCGGGCCTCGCCGTCGAGGAGTGGACCGCGGACTGGTCCCGGCTGTCGGACTACCGCGGCGCCAACGCGAACATGCACGGCGTCGAGGCGACCCTCGCCGCGGCCGACGCGCTCGGCGGGCCGCACGCCCCCCGGCTGCGGCAGCACGCGCTGCGCAGCACGGAGCGGATCGTGCACGGCTGGGCCCGCGAGCGGGACTGGCGGCTGCCCGAGCACTACGACGCCGCCTGGACGCCGCTGCCCGAGCACAACCGGGACCGGCCGGCCGACCCGTTCCGGCCCTACGGCGTCACCGTCGGGCACCAGTTCGAGTGGTCGCGGCTGTGCCTGCACCTGCGCGCGGCGCTGGGCGACGGCGCACCCGCCTGGCTGCTCGACGACGCGGTCGGGCTGTTCGACGCCGCCGCCGGCCGGGGCTGGGCCGCCGACGGGGAGCCGGGCTTCCCCTACACGCTGGACTGGGACGACCGGCCGGTGGTGACCGCGCGGATGCACTGGGTGCTGTGCGAGGCGGTGGCGGCGGCCGCCGTGCTCGGCGCGGTCACCGGCGAGGACCGCTACGCCGATCTGGCCGCGGCCTGGCGGGCGCACGGCGAGGAGCGCTTCGCCGACCCCGCCACCGGCAACTGGCACCACGAGCTCACGCCGTCGGGCGAGGTGGCCACCGGCACCTGGGCGGGGCAGCCGGACGCCTACCACCTGGCGCAGATGCTGCTGCTCGAGGGCGCCCCGGTGCGGGGGAGCGTGGCCGCGGCGCTGCGCTGACCAGGCCGGTCGGTGTGTCCGCTCCGGCGACCGTGGGTAGGGGTCGGTCGTCCGCAACGAATCCCGAGCAACGAGGAGCGTTCCCGTGGCCAGCGTGCAGGAATCCGTCGACGTCGACGTCCCCATCCGGGTCGCCTACGACCAGTGGACGCAGTTCGAGTCCTTCCCGCAGTTCATGGGCGGCGTCGAGCGCATCACCCAGGTGAACGACACGCTCACCCACTGGGTCACCAACATCGACGGCGTCAAGCGCGAGTTCGACGCCGAGATCACCGAGCAGCACCCCGAGGAGCGGGTGGCCTGGGCGAGCACCGGCGGCGAGGCCAAGCACGCCGGCGTCGTGACCTTCCACCGCCTCGACGACCACAAGACCCGCGTGATGATCCAGATCGACTGGGAGCCGCAGGGCATCGTGGAGAAGGCCGGCGCCGCGCTCGGCTTCGACGACCGTCAGGTCAAGGCCGACGCCCAGCGGTTCAAGGAGTTCATCGAGAGCCGCGGCACCGAGACCGGTGCCTGGCGGGGCGACGTCCCGCGCCCGGACCAGCAGTAGGGACGAACGACGGCGCCCGTCCCCTCCGGCCGGAGGGGACGGGCGCCGTCGTGCGTGCCGGTCGGCTACTCGGCGTCGAGGTCCTGGGCCACCAGGTCGGCGATGTGCTCGACCACCGAGGCGTCGTCGCTGGTGACGGTGACCTCGGCGCCCTTCTGGGCACCGAGCGTCATGATCATCAGCGGCGAGCCGGCGTCGACCGGGTTGCCTCCGGGGGTGGCCAGGGTGACCGGGACGCCGGCCTTGCCCACGGCCTCCGCGATGAGCGCGGCGGGGCGGGCGTGCAGGCCGACCCGGGAGCCGACGGTGACGGTCTGACTGGGCATGGGGTGGGTGTCCTCGCTGCTCGGAGTGGGTGGTGGGGTCGAGCCTGCCGTGTCAGACGCGTGCGGGCGCGCTGACGGTCGTCGCGGTGTGCGCGTGGGCCAGGTCGACGGCGTCCTCGGGGACCGCCTCGACCTTCGGCCGGCCGATGCTCTTGGCGATCGTGACCGCCAGGGCGCCGACCACGGTGCCGACCACCAGGGCGAGCAGGAACACCAGCACGCCGCTCATCGCGAAGAACACGAAGATGCCGCCGTGCGGGGCGCGCAGCTCGACGCCGGCGGCCGCGACGATCGCGCCGGTGGTGGCGCCGCCGAGCATCATCGACGGGATGACCCGCAGCGGGTCGGCCGCGGCGAACGGGATGGCGCCCTCGGAGATGAAGGACAGGCCCAGCAGCCAGGCCGCCTTGCCGTTGTCGCGCTCGGCGGGGGTGTAGAGCTTCGGCCGGATGACGGTGCTCAGCGCCATCGCCAGCGGCGGGACCATGCCGGCGGCCATGACGGTCGCCATGATGACCAGCTCCTGCTGCCCGCCCTCGCCGGAGATCGCGGCGGTGAGGCCGGTGGTGGCGAAGACGTAGGCCGCCTTGTTCACCGGGCCGCCCAGGTCGAAGCACATCATCAGGCCGAGGATGATCCCGAGCAGGATCGCCGCGCTGCCGGTCAGGCCGTTGAGCCAGTCGCCCAGGCCGTCCAGCGCGAGCGCCAGCGGCCGGCCGAGGACGACGGCCATGAGGCCGCTGGAGATCAGCGTGGCCAGCAGCGGGATGATCACGACCGGCTGCAGGCCGCGGACGCCGGCGGGCAGCCGCCACGAGGCGATCCACTTCGCCGCGAAGCCCGCGATGATGCCGCCGACCAGGCCGCCGATGAAGCCGGCGCCCACGGTCACCGACACGGCGCCGACGACGAAGCCGGGGACGATGCCCGGGCGGTCGGCGATGGCGAACGCGATGAACCCGGCCAGCGCGGGCACGAGGAAGCCGAACGCGGCCTGGCCCAGCACGGTGCAGACCGCGCCGAGGTAACCCCAGAAGCCGTCGTTGAGGCCCTCGACGCCGGAGGCGCTGGGCAGGTCGAAGAACGAGTTGTTGAGCACCCAGTTCAGGGCGTAGCTGCTGCCCTCTTCCACGGGCGCGCTCGTGACGGTGGAGGGGTCGGTGCTGACGATCTGGTAGCCGCCGAACAGGAAGCCCAGCGCGATGAGCAGACCGCCGGCCGCGACGAACGGGATCATGTAGCTGACGCCGGTGAGCAGCCAGCGGCGGATCTCGGCGCCGGTGCTCGGCCGGCCGGCCGGGGCGGCCGCGGCGGCCTCGCCGCCGGTGCCGCCGGGCACGCGGCGGGCGTTCGGGTCGTCGGCGGCGGCCAGCGCCTCGCGGATCATGCCGTCGGGGTCGTTGATGGCGCGCTTGGTGCCGGCCTGGACGACCGGCTTGCCGGCGAACCGGTCGCGGTCCCGCACGCCGACGTCGACGGCGAACACGACCGCCTCGGCGTCGCGGATGACCGCCGGGTCCAGCGGGGTGGCGCCCGAGGAGCCCTGGGTCTCGACCACCAGGTCGACGCCGGCGGCCTGCGCCGCGGCGGTGAGCTTGTCGGCGGCCATGTAGGTGTGCGCGATCCCGGTCGGGCAGGCGCTGACCGCGACCAGCTTGCGCCGCGCGGCCGGGGCGGCGGCAGGAGCGTCGGCGGGGGCGGCCGACGGCGCCGCGGCGGCCGGGGCGGTGGCGGGGGCCGGGACCGAGGGCGCCGCGGTCGCGCCGGCCGCCGGCTGCGGGGAGACGACCTCCTCGACCAGCCGGACGACGTCCTCCGCCGAGCCCGCGGCCCGCAGCGAGGCCACGAAGTCCGGCCGGACCAGCGCGCGGGCCAGCGCGGACAGCAGGGTGAGGTGGTCGGCGTCGCCGGCGGCGGGCGCGGCGATGAGGAAGACCAGGTCGGCGGGGCCGTCCGCGGCGCCGAAGTCGACCCCGGGGGCCAGCCGGGCGAACGCCAACGACGCCTGGGTGACCGCGGCCGACCGGCAGTGCGGGATGGCGATGCCGCCGGGCAGGCCCGTGGCGGCCTGTGCCTCGCGGGCGAGCGCGTCACCGGCGAGCGCCTCGGCGCCGGTCGCCCGGCCGGCGTCGGCCACCAGGCCGGCCAGCCTGCGGACGACCGCGGCCTTGTCGGAGCCGAGGTCGGCGTCGAGGACGACCAGCTCGGGCGTGATGAGTGCGGACATGACGGACCTTCCGGGGCGTCAGGGGACGTCGCGGCCGGCGGCCGGGACGGGCTCGGGGAGGGGAGGGGTGCCGGGCAGGCCGGGGGACACCTCGACGGCGTCCGGGTGGACCTGCTGCGGCGTGGGGACGGCGGAGCCCGGCAGCGCGGCGGCGGCCGAGCCGGTGGCGACCGCGCGGCGCAGCCGCTCGGCGGGCGGGGCGCCGGCCAGGTCGGCCAGCAGGTGGCCGGCCAGGCTGGAGTCGCCGGCGCCGACGGTGCTGCGGACCGCGATCCGCGGCGCGCGCGCCGACCACACGCCGTCGGCCGTGGACAGCACCGCACCGGCGCCGCCCAGGGTCAGCAGCACCTCGCCGACGCCGCCGGCGTGCAGCGCCCGCACCGCCGCGAGGAGGACGGCGGGGTCGGCGAGCAGTGCGGCCTCGGTCGTGCCGGCGACCTGGGCCAGCTCCTCGGCGTTGGGCTTGAGCAGGTCCGGCGCGGACGCGGGGCCCGCGGCGAGCAGCGCCCGCAGCGGCGCCTCGGAGGTGTCGACGGCGACCCGGGCGCCGGTGCCGCGGACGGCGCGCACCAGCTCGGCGTACCAGTCCTCGGGCGTGCCGGGCGGCAGCGAGCCGGACAGCACCACCCACTCGGCGCCCGCGGCGGCCGCGGCCACGGCGGCGGCGAGCGCGGCGCGCAGGCCGGCGTCGAGCGGGGTGCCGGGCTCGTTGAGCTTGGTGGTGGTGCCGTCCGGCTCGGTGAGCGAGTAGTTGGTGCGCACCGGGGCGCCCGTGGGGACGGTGGCCAGCGGCAGGTGCAGCCCGTGCAACGCGGTGACCAGCGGGTCGGTGGGGTCGGCGGGCACGACGGCGAGGACGTCGGCGCCGGCGGCGGCCAGCGCCCGGGCGACGTTGACGCCCTTGCCGCCGGGCTCGGTGGAGCTCGCGCCCAGGCGGGCGACCTCGCCGCGGGCCAGCGGGCCGGGGAGGGCCAGCGTCCGGTCCAGGCTGGGGTTCGCCGTCAGCGTGACGACCCGTCCCCCGCTCACGCGACCACGACCTCGACGCCCGCGGCGTCCAGTTCGTCGAGGGCCGCGGGGTCGGCGCCGTCGTCGGTGACCACGACGTCGACGTCGGCGAGGGAGGCGAAGCGGACCAGGTGCTCGCGGCCGAGCTTGCTGCTGTCGGCGAGCACGACCACCCGCTGCCCGGCCCGCACCATCGCCCGCTTCACCGAGGCCTCGGCCTCGTCCGGGGTGGTCAGGCCGTGGCCGGAAGTGATGCCGTTGGTGCCGAGGAAGGCGACGTCGACCCGCAGCTCGGCCAGCGCCCGCACCGGTGTCTCGCCGACCGCGCACTGGGTGAGCCCGCGGACGCGGCCGCCGAGCAGGTGCAGCGTCACGCCCGGCGCGTTGGCCAGCCGGGCGGCGATCGGCACCGCGTTCGTGGCCACGAACAGCGACCGGTCCAGCGGCAGCGCCTCGGCCAGCGCGGCGGTGGTGCTGCCGCCGTCGAGCAGCAGGCTGCCGCCCCGGCCGGGCAGCAGGTCCAGCGCCGCCGACGCGATCTTCCGCTTGGCCTCGGCGCGGGTGGCGTTGCGCTCGGCCAGCGCCGTCTCCATGAGCGTCAGCGACCCGGCGGGGACGGCGCCACCGTGCACGCGCCGCAGGACCCCGCCCCGCTCGAGGACGGCGAGGTCCCGGCGCACCGTCTCGGTGGTGACCCCGAACTGCTCGGCCACCGCGGTGACCGCGATCCGCCCCTGCTCGGCGACCAGCGTGGCGATGGCCCGCTGGCGCTCCTCGGCGTACACCCGTCGACCCCCTCGGTCGTCGTCCCCGGCATCCTCGGGAGGCCGGCGGCGGTGCCCGAACGTGTGGGAACGGGCTTGTGTCTCTGTGGTTGTACGTTGGTTACGTTGACAAGTCAACACGTTTTCGTGATTGTGGTCACCGACGGACGACGAGGTCCCCCAACCGACATCCCTCAAACCGACGCGAGGTCCGCATGTCCACCACCGCCGCCGCCAGCACCGTGCTCACCGGGACGCCGGTCGTCCCCGGCGTGGTCCTCGGTCCCGTCGTCCGCCCCTCCGGCGCCGTCCGCCTGCCCGTGGAGGCGTTCGACGAGCTGCCGGAGCCCGCGCGGGAGGAGGAGCGGGCGCGGTTCGCCGCGGCGGCCGAGACCGTCGCCGGCCGCCTGGCCGACCGCGCCGCCGCGGCCACCGGCATGACCGCCGAGGTGCTGTCGGCGACCGCCGGCATGGCCCGCGACCGCGGGCTGCTCGGTGCGGTGGAGCAGCGGATCGGCGCCGGCGTCCCCGCCGCGGTGGCGACGGTGCAGGCGGCGCAGCAGTTCGTCGACGTCTTCACCTCGCTGGGCGGCGTCATGGCCGAGCGGGTGACCGACGTGCGCGACGTCCGCGACCGCGTCGTCGCCGAGCTGACCGGCCAGGGCGAGCCCGGCGTCCCCGCGCCCGAGCGGCCCTCGATCCTGCTCGCCGACGACCTCGCGCCCGCCGACACCGCCGGCCTCGACCCCGCCCGCATCGTCGGGCTGGCCACCCGGCTGGGCGGGACCACCAGCCACACCGCGATCATCGCCCGGCAGCTGGGCCTGCCCCTCGTCGTCGCGGTGGAGGGGCTGGACGCCGTCCCCGCCGGCGCGACCGTGCTGCTCGACGCCGAGGAGGGCACCGTCACCGTCGACCCCGACCCGGCGGTGGCCGCCGGCCAGCTCGACGCCGCCCGCCGCGCGGCCGAGGCGCTGGCCGGCTACCAGGGGCCGGCCGCCACGCGCGACGGCGTCGCGGTCCCCGTCCTGGCCAACGTGCAGGACGGCGACGGCACCCGGGCGGCGCTGGCCGCGCACGCCGAGGGGGTCGGCCTGTTCCGCACCGAGCTCGCCTTCCTCGGCCGGGCCGCCGAGCCGACCGTCGAGGAGCAGGCGCGCGGCTACGCCGACGTCCTCGAGGCCGTGGCCGGCCGCCGGGTGGTGCTGCGCACCCTCGACGCCGGCTCGGACAAGCCGCTGGAGTTCGCGACGCCGCCCGAGGAGGCCAACCCCGCGCTCGGCGTCCGCGGCCTGCGGGTGGCCCGCCGTGACCCCGGCCTGCTCGACCGCCAGCTCGACGCCGTCGCCGAGGCCGCCCGCCGCACCGGCGCCACGCCCTGGGTGATGGCGCCGATGGTCGCCACCGAGGCCGAGGCCGCGGACTTCGCCGCCCGGGTGCGCGAGCGCGGGCTGGTGCCCGGGGTGATGGTCGAGGTGCCCTCGGCGGCGCTGCTGGCCGACCGGCTGCTCCGGCACGTCGACTTCCTGTCCATCGGCACCAACGACCTGTCGCAGTACGCCCTGGCCGCCGACCGGCTCTCCGCCGACCTGGCCGACCTCACCGACCCGTGGCAGCCGGCGCTGTTGGCGCTGGTGGAGCTGACCGCGGCCGCGGGCCGGCGGGCCGGCAAGCCGGTCGGCGTCTGCGGCGAGGCGGCGGCCGATCCGCTGCTCGCCTGCGTCCTCGTCGGCCTGGGCATCACGTCGCTGTCCTGCGCCGGCTCCGCCGTCGCCGGGGTCGGGGCGCGGTTGGCCACGGTCGACCTCGCCGCCTGCCGGGAGGCCGCGGCCGCCGCGCTGGCCGCCGACGACCCGCGGGCCGGCCGGGCCGCCGCGCGGGCGGTCCTCGCCCGCGCCTGACGCGACCCCTGCCGGCGTGCCCGCTACGCCGTCGGATCGTGACCGATCCCACCCTCCCGGGTGAACGATCGTCGGACATCCCGTGACACGCCCTGTGATCCTTCGGAATACTCGGGTCGCCACCTGCTTTACTACAGGTGCACGACGACGAGAGCATCGAAGAGGAGACACGGACATGTCCATCGGGACCACCTGGCGGCAGCGTCGGCAGGCGGCTCGCACGCGGCGGGCCATCGACCGGGCCCTCGCCCGCAGCAGCAGCCCCGCGATGCGCGACGAGCTGCTCACCATGGCCAACAGCAACTCGTTCCACACGCGCGGGTTCTGACGGCGGGCCGCCTCCTGGGCGACGTACCTGCACGGCCCCGGTCTGCCTCTGCAGCCCGGGGCCGACTGCTGTCCGGGGCCGGTCCCCCGCACGGGGGAGTGGCGCCCCGGACCGCGTCGCCCCGCTCAACCCGGCGGCTCCGCCTGCCGATCGTCCCCGAGTGAGCGCAGCAGGGCCCGCGGACGGGGCCGTCCCCCCGGTGGAGGCCCGTGAGACGTCGGGTGCCACCACCGGGCTGGTCCTCGCCTCCGTCCGCCAGCACGGCGGCGACGAGGCGGTCGAGGCGGTGCTGCGCCGCGCGGGCGTGCCGTTCACGGCCGCCGAGCTGTCCCGGCCCGCGACGTGGACCAGCTACGACACCCGGATCCGCCTGTTCACCGCGGCCACCGAGGTGCTCGGCGACCCCGGCGCCATGTACCGCATCGGCGCGGAGTCCCTGCGGACCGGGATGAACCCCAGCCTGGTCGTCCTCGTGCGGGCCATGGGCTCACCGCGGCAGGTGTTCGCCCGGCTGCCGCGCGCGGTCGCCAACTTCACCACCACCTCCACGATGGAGGTGCTGCGGTCCGACGCCACGTCCGCCACCCTGCGCTACCGGCTGCACGCGGGCTACGTGCACTCGCGACTGGACTGCGACTACGCGCGCGGGCTCATCAGCATGGTGCCCACCATCTTCGGCCTGGCCCCGGCCACCGTCGTCCACGAGGAGTGCGAGTCCTCGGGGGCCGCGGCCTGCGTCTACCACCTGACCTGGGAGCGCCGCGGCCGGTGGCCGCGCCGCCGCCGCGGCACGAACGGGACCGACCCCGAGCTCGTGGCGCTGCGCCAGCAGGTCCGCAGCCTGCAGTCGGCGGCCACCGACCTGGTCGAGGGCGGGGACCTCGAGACCGTCCTGCGGCGGATCGTGGACCGCGCGGCCGCCGCCGTCCTCGCCCCCGCCTACCTGCTCGCCGTCTCCTCCCCGCGCGGCGGCGCCCCGCTCGTGCACAGCTCGGGCCTGGTCCCCGACGAGGTGCCACCGCTGGTCGCGCGGCTGCTCGCCGGCGACGACCTGGGCCCGGGCGCGGTGACCGTCGACGTCGCCTCCGCCCGCCGGACCCACGGCCGGCTGGCCGCCCTGCACCGCGCCGGCGACGGCGGGCTCGGCGACGAGCGGGCCATGCTCGCCGCCTACGCCGGCCACGCCGCGGCCGCCCTCGACCTCGTGCTGGCCCTCGAGGACAGCCGGCTGGAGGCCCGCCGCGCCGGCGCCCTCCTGGAGCTGGCGCACGGCCTGGCCCAGGCGGGCGGGGCGGCGGAGGTCTGCGCCGTCGTCGCCCGGGCGCTGCCCGGCATCGTCGGCTGCGGCAGCTCCGGCGTCCTGCTCTGGGACCCGGCCGGCGGCGTGCTGCGGGCGGAGTCCTGCGCCGGGCTGTCCCCGGGGCAGGAGGAGGTCCTGCGGTCGGCGGCCCTGCGGGCCGGGGACGTGCCCGAGGTCTTCGGCATCCTCACCGACCGCGAGCCCCGGGTGGTCAGCGCGACCGGCGCCAGCGCCCCGATGCGCGACCTGCTCGCCGCCCTGCACCTCACCGACGTCGTCGCCGTGCCCCTGCTCGCGGGCACCACGTTCCTCGGCGTGGTCACTGCCAGCTGGGCCGACGGCGAGGTCAGCCAGGCCCTCAGCGCCGACGTCCTCGCCCGGCTGCGCGGTGTCGGCGACCAGGCATCCACCGCGCTGCAGAAGGCCCGGCTGCTGGAGACCGTCCGGCACCAGGCCACCCACGACGCGCTCACCGGGCTGCCCAACCGGGTGCTGTTCCGCGACCGGCTGGCCGCCGCGCTGGCCGCCGTCGCCCCCACCGGCTCCGTCGGCGTGCTCTTCTGCGACCTCGACCGGTTCAAGGCGGTCAACGACAGCCTCGGCCACGCCGCCGGCGACGAGCTGCTGCGCCAGGTGTCGGCCCGCCTGCGCGCCGCGGTGCGCCCCGGCGACACCGTGGGCCGGCTCAGCGGCGACGAGTTCGCCGTCCTGCTGCCCCGGCTGGCCGCACCGGCCGACGCCGAGGCGGTCGTCGGCCGGGTGGCGGCGGCCTTCACCGAGCCGTTCCGTCTCGACGGCGTCCCGGCGCAGGTCGGCACCAGCACCGGCGTCGCCGTGCACACCGGCCCCGGTGGGGACGCCGAGCGGCTGCTGCGGGAGGCCGACGCGGCCATGTACCGGCACAAGCACCGCGACCGCCCGCCCGCCCCGACCCCGCGGACGGCGGACTAGCGGCGGTCCACGAGGTCCGCTAGGGGCCGCGCGCCGGACAGCCCCCTCAGGGCCTCAGTCGCGGAGCCTCGCGCGCAGCGCGGCCTGCTCGGCGGCGCCGAAGCCGTGCTCGTCGAGCCAGCCCAGCGGCCCGCCGTGCCGCTCGCCCAGGATCTCCAGCAGCCGGCGCATGGTCGCCGCCCGCGGCGTGTGGCTGGCGACGTCCCGGCGGGTCATGTCGTCGGCGTACGTCGGCGACTGCCGCAGCTTCGCCACCAGGGCCTCGATGACCTCGGCGGTCAGCGCGTAGTCGGCGACGATCTCCTCGTCGGGCACCCCGGCCGCGGCCAGGGAGAACATCGCGACGACGCCGGTGCGGTCCTTGCCCGCCGCGCAGTGCACGACCGCCGCGCCGTCGCTGGCGACGATCGCCCGCAGCGCCGCCAGCACGTTCTCGGGGCGGTGGTGCAGGTAGCCGAGGTAGGAGCGCACCGCCGGCGGCTCGACCTCGTCGGCCTCGGTGGTCTGCCGCGGCAGCACCGTCTCGGCCCAGTCGGCCGGCAGGTCGGGGACCTCGTCCTCCTCGACGGCGAACACGTCGGTGTGGTGGCCCCGCTCGGGCAGCAGGCTGAAGTGCCGGTGCGTGACCTCCGGGACCGCGCGCAGCGGGCCGCGGCCCTCGAGCAGCACCTCGGCGGTGGTGCGCAGGTCGATCACCTCGCGCAGCCGCAGGTCCTCCACCAACCGCCGGACGTCGTCGTCGCTGAGGGCCTGCAGGTTGTCGCTGCGCAGCACCCGGCCGAACGCCGTCACGCCGCCGTCGGTGGTGGGCAGGCCGCCCAGGTCGCGCGTGTTGGTCGTCCCGTCGAGCCGCAGCCAGCGGTCGGTGCGCACGTCACCGGAGGTCGAGGTCACCCCTCCGACGGTACGGCCCCGCGGTGAACGGCCCGTGCCGACCGGGGATGTGTGCCCGCCCACCACAGGGACGGGGGTGGCTGTGGAGGTCACCGACATGGGCAGCCCGTGACCGGCTCCCTACGGTGTGGTCCAGACCACGCCGGACCGGACCGTCCGGAGCAGCAACCGTGCACCGTCGCACACACCGAGGAGCTCCCATGTCGCGTCCCCGCCACCGGTCCCGGACCGCCGTCCTCGCCACGGGCGCCGCGCTGGCCCTGTCGGTCGCCGCCTGCGGCAGCCCCACCGCCGCCTCCTCGGGCGGGAGCGGCGGGGACGGCGGCGGCGAGGGCGAGCCGATCCGGGTCGGGCTCGTCTTCTCCTCCACCGGGCCGCTGGCCACCTACGGCGAGCAGTACCTGCAGGGCTTCGAGGCCGGCCTGGACTACGCCACCGACGGCACCGGCGAGGTCGACGGCCGGCCGATCGAGGTCGTCCAGCGCGACGACGCCGGCGACCCGGCCAAGGCCGTCGCCGAGGCCACCGACCTCATCGGCCAGGGCGTGCAGGTGCTCGCCGGGTCCACCGCCTCGGGCGTGGCCACCCAGGTCGTGCCGCTGGCCGAGCAGAACGACGTGCTGTTCATCTCCGGGCCCGCCGCCACCGACGCGGTCACCGGCGTCAACGACAACACCTTCCGGTCGGGCCGGCAGACCTACCAGGACATCCTCACCGCCCAGTCGTTCATCGGGGAGGCGCAGGGCAAGAACGTGCTGGTCTTCGCCCAGGACAGCGCCTTCGGCCAGGCCAACGTCGGCGCCGTGACCGCCGTGCTCGGCGAGGCCGGGGCCACCGTCACCCCGCTGCTGGTGCCGGCCAGCGCCACCGACTTCACGCCGTTCGCCTCCCAGGCCCGCGACGCCGGCGCCGACCTGGTCTTCGTCGCCTGGGCCGGGGAGACCGCGCCGGCCATGTGGCAGGCGATGGGCCAGCAGGGCGTGCTCGACTCCACCACCGTCGTCACCGGGCTGGACATCCGTGCCAGCTACGCCACCTACGGCGCGCAGGCCACGCAGATCGACTACCTGTCGCACTTCTTCGCCGAGGCCGTCGACAACGAGGTCAGCCAGGCGATGACCGAGCGGGTCGAGGAGGCCGGCGGCACGGTCGACCTGTTCACCCCGGACGGCTTCACCGCCGCGCAGATGGTGGTGCACGCGCTCCAGGAGGGCGGCGACGACGTCGGCGCCATGGTCGACGCGCTCGAGGGCTGGCAGTTCGACGGCGTCAAGGGCGAGCTGACCATCCGCGAGGAGGACCACGCGCTCCTGCAGCCGATGTTCCAGGCCCGCCTGGAGCAGCAGGGCGACCAGCTGGTCCCGGTGCTCGTGGAGACCCTCGGCCCGGAGGCCACCGCGCCGCCGGTCGCCACCTCCTGACCCGGACGCCCCTCCCGAGGACCGGGCAGTGACCACCTCCCTCCCCGCCCCGGCACCGGCCGCCCGCCCCGCGGGCGAGCCGGTGCTCCGGGTGGCCGGCCTGACCTGCGCGATCGGCGGCGCGGTCATCGTCTCCGACGTCTCCCTCGACGTCGCCCCGGGCGAGTTCGTCGCCGTCATCGGGCCCAACGGGGCGGGCAAGACCTCGCTGTTCAACCTGCTCTCGGGCCTGCTGCCGGTCACCGCCGGGACGATCACCCTCGACGGCGCGGACATCACCGGCGCGAGCCCCGCCGCGCGGGCCCGCCGGGGCCTGGGCCGGACCTTCCAGTCCTCGTCGGTGTTCGCGGGCCTCGGCGTCCGGGAGAACGTGCGCCTGGCGGCGCAGGCCCGGCTCGGCGGCAGCCTGCGGCCCTGGCAGCGGGTCCGCGCCTCCGACCAGGCGTTCGAGGTGGCCGAGCGGGCGCTGACCCGGGTGGGCCTCGCCGCCCGCGGCGACGCGCTCGCCGGCTCCCTCTCCCACGGCGACAAGCGCAAGCTGGAGCTGGCGATCCTGCTGGCCACCGACCCCGCCGTCGTGCTGCTCGACGAGCCGATGGCCGGCGTCAGCACCGGGGAGGTCGCCGGCCTCACCCGGGTCATCGCCGACGTGCACCGCGAGGAGGGCCGGACGGTGCTCATGGTCGAGCACCACATGGACGTCCTGCTCGGCCTCGCCGACCGGGTCGCCGTCATGCACCACGGCTCGCTGCTCGCGCTGGACACCCCGGCGCGGGTCACCGCTGACCCCGTCGTCCAGGAGGCCTACCTGGGGGACCAGCTGTGACCGCCGCCGACCGGCCGGTGCTGCTCCGGCTCTCCGACGTGCACGTCCGGCTCTCGGGGTCGCACGTCCTGCAGGGGGTCGACCTCACCGTCCGCCGCGGCGGGGTGACCGCGCTGCTCGGCCGCAACGGCGCGGGCAAGACGACGACGGTGAGGTCGGTGCTCGGCCTGGTGCCCTCGACCGGCCGCATCGAGCTCACCGACGCCGCCGGCCGCGTGCACCGGCTGTCGGGCCGGCGCACCCACGACGTCGTCCGGCTCGGCGTCGGCTACGCCCCCGAGGACCGCGAGGTCTTCGGCGGGCTGACCGTCGCCGAGAACCTCACGCTGGCCGAGCGGCGCGACTCCGCGCACCACCACGACCGCGTGTACGAGCTCTTCCCGGAGCTCGCGAAGCGCAGCCGGCAGCTGGCCGGGACCCTCTCGGGCGGCCAGCAGCAGATGGTGGCGATCGCCCGGCTGCTGCTCAACGACAACCAGCTGCTGCTCGTCGACGAGCCGACCAAGGGCCTGGCGCCGCTGCTGGTCGCCGAGGTCGCCGACGTGCTCGCCCGCGCCGCCGAGGAGGTGACGGTGCTGCTCGTCGAGCAGAACCTGTCCGTGGTGCGCCGCATGGCCACCGACGCCGTCGTGGTCGACCAGGGGCGCGCGGTGTGGAGCGGGTCGGCACCGGAGCTGCTGGCCGACGCCGACCGCACCCGCGAGCTGCTGGGCGTGGCCACGAGCGGGGGTGCGCACGCAGTGGGCGAGCTCGCGAGCCCACCGGAGACGGAGCCACGGGTGCGCATGCACCGGACGAGCGCCAGCGAGGCCGGCGCATGAGCACCGTCGTGCTGCTGACCGTCACGGGCCTCGGCCTGGCGGCGCTGTACTTCCTCGTCGCCTCCGGCCTCTCGCTGATCTTCGGGCTCATGGGCGTGCTCAACTTCGCCCACGGCGCCTTCCTCACCATCGGCGCCTACGGCACCTGGTGGGCGTCGGAGAACCTGCCCGGCGCCGGGTCCGGCGGGTGGGGCTTCGCGCTCGCCGTCGCCTTCGGGGTCGCCGTCGGCACGGGAGTCGCCGCGCTGATCGAGCTGCTGCTCATCCGCCCGCTCTACGAGCGGCACATCGAGCAGGTGCTGGTCACCGTGGGGCTGAGCCTGGCGCTGGTCGCGCTGGTGCGGGCGATCTGGGGCGCCGACCCGCGGCCGTTCCCGGCCCCGGCCTGGGCCAAGGACACGACGTCGGTGCTCGGCGCCAGCGTGCCCAACGACCGCTTCCTGCTCATCGGCAGCGCCGTGGTCGTGCTGCTGGCCGTGCTGGCCTTCCTCCGCTACACCCGCTTCGGCCTGGTCATCCGCGCCGGCGTGGAGAACCGGTCGATGGTGACCGCGCTCGGTATCGACGTGCGGCGGGCGTTCACCCTGGTCTTCGCCATCGGCGGCGCGTTCGCCGCGCTGGCCGGCGCGCTCGGCGGCGTCTACCTCGGCTCGATCTCGCCGGGCCAGGGCACCTCGCTGCTGATCTTCGCCTTCATCGTCGTCGTCATCGGCGGGATGAGCTCGATCACCGGCGCCGCGGTGGCCGCGGTCCTCGTCGGGCTGGTGCAGCAGTTCGCCAACTACTACGCGGCCAGCGGGGTGGGGGACCTGTCGGTCGTCCTGCTGCTCGCCGTCGTCCTGCTGACCCGCCCCGGCGGGCTGACCGCGAGGGTGGCATGAGCCGGAAGCTGACGCGGCTGGCGCCGCTGGTCGTCCTCGTCGTCCTGGCGGTCCTGCCTTACTCCACCCTGCAGGTCCCCGGGCTGTTCGACGGTGTCCTCAACAGCCCCGGCACCCTCCAGCTGCTGGCGCTGTGCCTGGTGTTCGGCGGGGTGGCGCTGTCCTACGACCTGCTGTTCGGGTTCACCGGGCTGCTGTCGTTCGGGCACGCGCTCTACTTCGCCGCCGGCACGTACGTGGCCAACCTGGCGCTCACCGAGCTCGGCTGGGGCCTGGGCGCGGCGCTCGCGCTGACCACCGTCGTCGGCATCGCGCTGCCGCTGCTGGTCGGCGGGGTGGCGCTGCGGGTGTCGGGCATCGCCTTCTCGATGGTCACGCTGGCCATGGCGCAGGTCGGGTCGATCGTCGTCCTGCGCGACCCCGGCGGCCTGACCGGCGGGGAGGAGGGCCTGGCGCTGGACCGCTCGACCGTGCCCGACGCGTTCGTCGGCGTCCTCAACACCGTCCACCTGTACTGGCTGGCGCTGGCCTACCTCGCCGTCGTCTACGTCGTCGTGGCGTGGGTGACCGGCTCGCGGGCCGGGCGGGTGTGGCAGGCGATCCGGGAGAACGAGCGCCGCGTCGAGGTCTTGGGCCTGCGCCCCTACTCGTTCAAGCTGGTCGTCTTCGTCCTCGCCGGCCTGCTGGCCGCGCTCGGCGGGGTGGTGCACCTGCTGCTGCTCGGCGGCTCCACGCCCCGCACGACGACCGCCGACTTCACCCTCGGCCTGCTGGTCATGGTGGTGCTCGGCGGCGCGGGCAGCCGGTGGGGCGCGGTGCTCGGCGGCGTCCTCTACACCTACCTCGACAGCCGGCTCACCGACCTCGCCTCCTCGCCCGCCGTGCAGGACCTGCCGGCCTGGCTGCGGGTGCCGCTGTCGGAGCCGCTGTTCCTTCTCGGCGCGCTGTTCGTGGTGGTCGTCTTCTTCGTGCCAGGCGGCATCGCGGGCCTGGTCGCCCGGCTGCGCGAGCGCCGCTCCGGCCGCCGTCCCTCGGCGCCCACCGGCGGGGAGACCCCGCCGCCGGGCCGGGTGGTCGAGCAGCTGCGCGAGACGGCGTCCCGCGGGGTGGGCGTCGGCGCGGCCGGCCCCCGCGACGGCGTCTGACCGCGGGCTCCGCAGCACGATCAGCTGGGCTGATCGTGCTGCGTCCTGGCTCACCGTCGACCATGAGCCAGGACGCGCTGCGGTGAGCTAGGACGCCAGCAGCCGGTCGCAGACCTCGACCAGCCGCCGGCGCAGCGGGGCGGCGCGCTCGGCGAAGCCCCGCTGCGCGGCGACGTACTCCGCCTTGCCCTCGGCCGTCTCGATCCGCACCGGCGCGTAGCCGCGGTCGGCCAGGTCGTACGGCGAGGCCCGCATGTCCAGCTCGCGCACCTCGACGGCGAGCTCGAAGCAGTCGGCGACCAGCTCGCCGGGCACCGCGGGGGACAGCTTGTAGGCCCACTTGTAGAGGTCCATCGTCGCGTGCAGGCAGCCCGGCTGCTCCATCGCGACCTGGGTCTCCCGCGTCGGCCGCAGCCGGTTGAGCCCGACGGCGGACGGCGTGAAGAACCGGAACGCGTCGAAGTGGCTGCACCGGATCGCGTGCGCCTCCACGACGGCGTCGGTGCCCGCCCGCCCCAGCCGCAGCGGGACCGCGTGCCGCCGCTCGTCGGCGCGGTGCACCATCGCCCACTCGTGCAGCCCGAAGCAGCCGGTCTGCGCCGGCCGGGACGCGGTGGCGGCGAGCAGGTCCCGCACGAAGCGGACGGTCGGCGCGCGGTCGGCCAGGTACGCCGCGACGTCGAGCCGTACCGAGCCGTCGTCGCCGGTCGCGTACCAGCGCCAGGCCGCGTGCGGCGCCGGACCCTCCGCCGTCGGCGCCAGCGCGACGCCCGGGCCCGGGTGCCACCGGCGCAGCCGCGACGGCGTCTCCGAGTAGTAGGTGAACAGGAAGTCCAGGACCGGGTGCGCCTCCCCTCGGCGGCGGCGCTCGCGGTGCGGCGCGGTCCACCGCTCCACCCGCGCGTCGTGCGCGGCCGCCCGCGCCGTCCACTCGGCCGCCGGCAGGCGGGCGAGGACGGCGGTCACCGGACCAGGGTAGGAGGGTCCTCCGACCCACCGGCCGGGGACGGGACGGTGCCAGCCTGGGGGTCCGCGACGAGGGAGGCGACCGCCATGGCCGGCGACGCGCGGACCACCCGGAAGCCCCTGCTCTGCCGCCTGGGGGTGCACGCCTACGTCCAGCGCCACCCCGACGACGAGCGGCTGCGCGGCCCCGACCAGAAGGTCTGCCGGCGCTGCGGCAAGCGCCGCGACGTCGGGATCGACCGGATCGTCCCGCCGGGCGTCATGGGCTGACCGCTGCGCCGTCGGCGGCGCTCAGCCGGTGCAGCCGCAGCGCCAGCTGCACCTCCAGCGCCCGCTCCGGCGCCGACCAGTCGCGGCCCAGCAGCCGGCCGACCCGGTCCAGCCGCTGGGTGACCGTGTTGACGTGCACGTTGAGCACCTCGGCCGCCCGCGCGGGGGAGCCGCCGGTGTCGAACCAGGCCCGCAGCGTGGCCACCAGGTCGGTGCCGCGGCGGGCGTCGTAGTCGAGCACCGGCGCCAGCGTGGCCCGCACGAAGCCGGGCACGTCGCGGCCCTCGCCCACCAGCAGGCCGACGAAGCCCAGCTCGTCCGCGCTCGCCGACTCCCCGGTGCGGCCCAGCGCCTCCAGCGTCGAGGCGCACCGCCCGGCCTCGGCCCACGCGCCGGCCACCGCGGCCGGGCCGGGCGCCGGACCGGCGCCGCCGGCGGTGACCGGCCGCCCGACCGCCGCGGCGACCTCCCGGCGCACCAGCGCGGCCGCCGCCCCCGGCGCGAGGTCGGGCAGGCACAGGACGACGCGGCCGTCGCGGACCCCGGCGAGCCCGCCGCGGGTGGCGGCCAGGTGCGCGGCGGCCGCCAGTGCCCGGCCACGGCAGCGCTCCTCCACCCGGACGACGACGACCGACGCCGGCCGGTCCAGGTCGGTGCCCAGCCGGCGGGCGCGCTCGCGCAGGCCGTCGGGGTCCCGCAGCGGCACGGTCAGCAGCTCGTCGAGCAGCTCGCCGCGCACCCGCCCCTCGGCCTCCCCGGCGGTGCGCCGGATGAGCAGCAACAGCGCGGTGACCAGCGCGGCGCGCTCGAGGATGCGCTGGTCGGCGTCGGACAGGTCGCCCCCGCGCTGCAGCACCAGCCCGCCGAGCAGGTCGCTGCCCACGGTCACCGCCGCGGTCCACCAGTCGCCGTCGCGCACGGTGCGGCCGGTGGAGCGGGCCAGCGCCAGCGCGCCGGCCGGGTCGGGCGGGAGCGCGCCGCCGTCGGCCGCGGGGGACGGGCGGCCCTCCTCGTCGATCACGGTGATCCGCCCGCCCAGGGCGTCGGTCACGGCCGCGGCCACGCCCTCGACGCCGCCCCCGCGCAGCACGACGTCGATGAACCGGTCGTGCGCGCCCGCGGCCCGCTCCACCGACTCGGTGTGCTCCCGCAGCTCCCGCGTGGCCGCCGACAGCTCCTCCAGGGCGGCCCGGGTTTCCTCCAGCAGCCGCGCGTTGTCCAGCGCGATCGCGGCGTGCGCGGCCAGCGAGCCGAGCAGCGCCACCTCGGACCGGTCGAAGGTCCGCTCGGCGCGGTCGGCGGCGTAGAGCACCCCGATGACCTGCGACCCGCGGATCAGCGGCACGCCGAGGATGGCGACCAGGCCCTCCTCGCGGACGCCGCCGTTGATGTCGTCGGTGTGGTGGAACCGGGCGTCGGTGAAGTAGCTCGCCGTCGCGTAGGGCGCGGCCGTCTGGGCGACCAGCCCGCCCAGCCCCTCGCCCATCGGCAGCCGCAGGGCCTGGAAGCGCGCCGACACCGAGCCGTCGGTCACCCGCATGTAGGTGTCGCCGTGGGCGTCGTCGTTGAGCGTCAGGTACGAGACGTCGGTGCCCAGCAGCTGGCGGGCGCGGCGGACGATCGCGGTGAGCACCGAGTCCACGCCGCGCAGCGTGGCGAGGTCGCTCGCGGTGTCGAACAGCGCCGACAGCTCCGACTCCCGCCGGCGGCGCGCGGCGAAGGCGGCGCGCACCTGCAGGGCCAGCAGCCGGACCTGCTCCAGCTCGGCGAGCGTGGCGGGGTCGGCGCCCGCGGCCCGGGCGCGCACCAGCGGGCCCTCGTACTCGATGGCCGCGGCGTCGTCGAGGACCAGCTGCAGGTACTCGGCGGCCGCCGAGGGGACCCGGGGTGTGCGGCCGGGGCCGTCGGCGGGCAGCGCTGCGGTCCGGGCCACGACCGGCATTGTCACCGGCCGGGCCATCAGTGGGCGGTCCACCCGCCGTCCATGAGCAGCGACGTGCCGGTGACCGAGGCCGCGGCGGGGGAGCACAGCCAGGCGACGGCGTCGGCGACCTCGGCCGGCTCGATCAGCCGCTTGAGCGCCGCCGGCGCCAGCATCACCTGCTCGACGACCTCGTCCTCGGAGATCCCGTGGCTGCGGGCCTGGTCGGCGATCTGCCCCTCGACCAGCGGCGTCCGCACGTAGGCCGGGGCCACGCAGTTGGAGGTGACCCCGTGCGGGGCGCCCTCGAGCGCGACCACCTTCGACAGGCCCTCGAGCGCGTGCTTGGCGGTGACGTAGGCGGACTTGAACGGCGACGCCCGGTGCCCGTGCACCGAGCTGACGTTGACCACCCGGCCCCAGCCGCGCCGGTACATGTGCGGCAGCGCGCCGCGGACCAGGCGGAACGGCGCCTCGACCATGAGCCGCTGGATGGTGGAGAACACCTCGACGGGGAACTCGTGCAGCGGCGCGACGTGCTGGAAGCCGGCGTTGTTGACCAGTACGTCGACGTCGAGGTCGAGCGCGTCGACGGCGGCCAGGTCGGACAGGTCGACGGCGACGGCGCTGCCGCCCACGGTGCGGGCCACCTCCTCGGCCGCCGCGCCGTCCCGGTCGACGACGACCACCGCGGCGCCGGCCTCGGCCAGCCGGGCGGCGACCGCCCGGCCGATGCCCGACCCCCCGCCGGTCACCATCGCCCGCCGTCCCCCGAGGTCCTTCGCGCTCATGGCGGCGACGCTAGGCCCCGGGTACGGCCCCTCCCACGGCGGCGGCACACACACCTCCGGCCACGGGGGTGGGTGCCGCCCACACCGGGTGTCCCCGCCGGCCGGGGCACCGGTCGGGCCCGGGACATGTCCGCGGACCACATGACCTGGTTCACAGAACTGGCCTCCGGCACATGGGCAGGCCCACGGGCACTTCCTAGCGTCGGTCGGGTCCGGATCCGTCCACCGAGGAGAACCGCGTGTCCGCACCCACCCAGACCCACCAGAGACGGAGCTTCGGCCGCGTCGTCGGTGCGAGCATCATCGGCACCACCGTCGAGTGGTACGACTTCTTCCTCTACGGCTCGGCCGCCGCGCTCGTCTTCGGCCCGCTGTTCTTCCCCGACTCCTCCGACTTCGCCGCCGTGCTGCTGGCCTTCGGCACCTACGCCATCGGCTTCGCGGCCCGCCCGATCGGCGCGCTGGTCTTCGGCCACTTCGGCGACCGGGTCGGCCGCAAGAAGCTGCTGGTCGTCTCGCTGCTCATGATGGGCGGCGCCACCTTCGCCATCGGCCTCCTGCCGACCTACGCGACCGTCGGCGGGCTCGCCCCGCTGCTGCTGGTGTTCCTCCGCCTGGTGCAGGGCTTCGCCCTCGGCGGCGAGTGGGGCGGCGCCGTCCTCATCGTCTCCGAGCACGGCCGGCCCGAGAACCGCGGCTTCTGGGCCTCCTGGCCGCAGGCCGGAGCGCCCGCCGGCCAGCTCCTCTCCACCGCCGTGCTCGCGCTGCTGGCCGCGTTCCAGTCCGACGCGGCCTTCGAGTCCTGGGGCTGGCGCATCCCGTTCCTGCTCTCGGCCGTGCTCATCCTGGTCGGCCTGTGGGTGCGGCTGGCGGTCAGCGAGTCGCCGGTGTTCCTCGAGGCGCAGCGCGTCGCCGAGGCGAAGGCCCGGGAGACCGGCGCGGCCGAGCAGGCGCCGATCGCCGTCGTCCTCAAGCGCTACAAGCGCGAGGTGCTCGTCGCCATGGGCGCCCGCATCGCCGAGAACGTCGCCTTCTACATCCTCACGGCGTTCACCACGGCCTACCTCACCAAGGCCCTCGGCCTGGACGCCTCCTTCGCGCTCAACGCGCTGCTGATCGCGTCCGCGGTGCACCTGGTGACCATCCCCCTGTGGGGCGCGCTGTCCGACCGCGTCGGCCGCCGGCCCGTGTACCTCCTCGGCGCCGCCGGCACCGGCATCTGGGGCTTCGCCCTGTTCGGACTGTTCGACACCGGGAGCTTCGCCCTCGTCGTGCTGGCGCTGATCGTGGGCCTGCTCTTCCACGGCGCCATGTACGGGCCGCAGGCGGCGTTCTTCGCCGAGCTGTTCGGCACCAAGGCCCGCTACACCGGCGTCTCCATCGGCGCCCAGCTGGCCTCGCTGGTCGCCGGCGCGCCCGCACCGCTCGTCGCGGTCGCCCTGCTCGGCAGCTTCGAGGACCCGAGCCCGACGCGCGTGGCCGTCTACCTGGCCGTCTGCGCCGTCGTCACGCTCGTGGCGGTCCTCGCCTACGGCGAGACCCGCGTCCGCGACCTCGCCGCGGACGACGCCGTCGAGACGGCGGACCGGGCGGCCGCCCGGGCCTGACCGCAGCGCACACGCCACGGGGCGCCTCCGATCCGGGATCGGGGGCGCCCCGTGGCGTGTGCCGGTCTAGCTGGCCTCGTTGCCGCCGCGCACCACGGAGTCGTCGCGCTGGGCGTCGTCGTCGGTGGTGAGGGTCGTGTCCTGCTCACCGCCGTCGGGACGGTCCTCGCCGGTGACACCGTCGACCATGTTGCTCGCGGTCGGACCGTCGGTGGTGTCCGGGGACTCGCGGTAGCCGGTGTGGTCCGTCTCGCTCATCAGTCCGATCTCCCTCCGGAACGGGGCGTGGGCCCCGGGACCTCGCCGGACGGGCCGTCCGTCCGGGCCCGGGCGATGTCGCTGTCGGCACCCGCCGGCAGGTCGTCGCCGGAGGCGGCGTCCCGCTCGAGGGCCTCGTCGCGGGTGAGGGGGACGTCGTCGAAGCCGGTCCCGGTGCTGCTGTTGTCGCCCGAGCCCGACGCGGTCGGGATGCCCTGCTGGATGCGGTCACTGCCCTGCGGGTCGGTCATGGTGCCTCCTGTCCGACGGCGCTGTCGCGGGAGGCCATGCCCGCCGTCGTCCCCGCGAAACGGCCACCGTCGAGGTGCCGGGACGACGACGGCCGCCGTCCCCCCGAGGGGACGACGGCCGACAGCCGTGGCGAGGTCCGGAACGGCCACCCTCCAGGGGCCCGCGCCGAGCTCGCGAGGCGTGGGGAGGGGGGTCCCTCGTCAGAAGGCGCCCTCGGGGACCTCCATCAGCGCGTTGTCGGTGGCCTCGACGACGGCCCGCTCGCCCGCCAGGCGCGGCAGCACCTGGGTGGTGAAGAAGCGGGTGGCGGCGAGCTTGCCCTCGTAGAACAGGCGGTCCTTCTCGCCCACCTCGCCGGCCAGGGCGGCCAGCGCCACCTCGGACTGGCGGACCAGCAGCCACGCGGTGACCAGGTCGCCGACGGCCAGCAGCAGCCGGCTGGTGTTCTGGCCGACCTCGTAGAGCCTGGTCATGTCCTGCTGGGCGCCGGTGAGCTGCCCGAACATGGCGGTGAGCATCGCCTGGACCTCGCCGAGGGCGGTCGCGAGGTGCGCCCGCTCCTCCTTGAGCCGGCCGTTGCCGGCCTCGGCGTCGATGGTGGCCTGGATCTGCGAGGCCAGCCAGGTCAGCGCGACGCCGCCGTCCTTGACGATCTTGCGGAAGAAGAAGTCCTGGCCCTGGATCGCCGTCGTGCCCTCGTAGAGGGTGTCGATCTTGGAGTCCCGGATGTACTGCTCGATCGGGTAGTCCTGCAGATAGCCCGAGCCGCCCAGGGTCTGCAGCGACTCCTGCGTGAGCAGCTGGGTGGCCCGCTCGGAGCCGAAGCCCTTGACCACCGGCAGCAGCAGGTCGTTGACGCGGGCGGCGAGCGTGGCCTCCTCGCTGTCGGCGGTGCCGGCGGCCTCGGCCTCGGTGACCCGGTCGCGGAGGCTCGCCGCGTACAGGTACAGCGCCCGCATGCCCTCGGCGTAGGACTTCTGCAGCATCAGCGAGCGGCGGACGTCGGGGTGGTGGGTGATGGTCACCCGAGGGGCGTCCTTCGACGTCGCGGTGAGGTCGGCGCCCTGCACCCGCTCCTTGGCGAACGCCAGCGCCTGCTGGTAGCCCGCCGACAGGGTGGCGATCGCCTTGGTGCCCACGAACATCCGGGCGTGCTCGATGACCTTGAACATCTGGGCGATGCCGTCGTGCACCTCGCCGACCAGCCAGCCCTGGGCCGGGACCGGGCCGTCGCCGAAGGTGAGCTCGCAGGTCGTGGAGACCTTGAGGCCCATCTTCTTCTCGACGTTGGTGACGTACACGCCGTTGCGCTCGCCGAGCGCGCCGGTCCCGAGGTCGACGTGGAACTTGGGGACGACGAACAGCGACAGGCCCTTGGTGCCGGGCTTCGCGCCCTCGGGGCGGGCCAGCACCAGGTGGACGATGTTGTCGGACAGGTCGTGCTCGGCGGAGGTGATGAACCGCTTCACGCCGGTGATGTGCCAGGAGCCGTCCTCCTGCTGCACGGCCTTCGTGCGGCCGGCGCCGACGTCGGAGCCCGCGTCGGGCTCGGTGAGCACCATCGTGGCGCCCCACCGGTGCTCGATCATCAGCTCGGCGAGCCGCTTCTGGTCGGCGGTGCCGAGCTCGTGCAGGACGGCGGCGAAGGCGGCCCACGCGCCGTACATGAAGACGGCGGGGTTGGCGCCCAGCACCATCTCGAACGCGCCCCAGGTGAGGGCATGCGGAGCGCCGAAGCCGCCGAGCTCCTCGGGCAGGTCCAGGCGGTACCACTCGCCGTCCTCGAGGGCGCGCACGGAGCGCTTGAACGACTCGGGCAGCGTCACCGAGTGCGTGGCGGGGTCGAACACCGGCGGGTTGCGGTCGGCGTCGGCGAAGCTCTCGGCGACCGGACCCTCGGCCAGCCGCCGGATCTCGGCGAGCACGCCACGTGCGGTCTCGGCGTCCATCTGCGCGAACGGGCCGGTGCCGAACCGGTCCTTGGTGTCGAGGAACTCGAAGAGGTTGAACTCGAGGTCCCGCAGGTTCGCGGTGTAGTGGCTCATGCGGTCAGGCTCCGTTGCTCCGTGCCGTCGGGACGGCGAGCAGGTGGCTACTCGCCGGTAACGAACGTTATTACCGGCGGGTAACCAGGAGCAAGGCCGCGGTCCGGGACACGCCCGCAGGGGTCAGGCGCGTCCCGGGCCGGGGGGGTCAGCGGTTGCGGCGGCGGGCGCGCAGCACGAGGCCGGCGAACGAGGCGATCAGCGCCCCGAGCGCCGCGGCGATGAGCAGCGCCACCACCAGCGGCGCCTGCACGTCACCGAAGACGAGGCTGATCTGCACCGTCTGGCCGTTGAACACGACGAACAGCACCAGCAGGACGGTGACGAACAGCAGCAGGCCGAGGGCGAGGCCGCGGCCGATGGTGCGGCCGGCGGCCCCGGCGCGCGAGGGCGCGGAGGGGCGCGGCGCCGCGGGGGAGGTGCCGGGGGTGGTGCCGGCGGGGGTGGTGCCGGCGGGGGTCGACGGGGTGCCGTGGCCGCCGGCGAGCGGGTCGCTGCCGGGCGCGGACGTGCCGGACGTCGGGTACCGGGGGTCGGCGGGCGAACCGGGAGCAGTCATGATCACGGACTGTCCGCGGGGCGGCCCCCTCAAACCGCGGACCCCCGGGTTCCGCCCGCGGGCGGGGATCAGTCCCGGTGCGCGGCCGGCTCGGTCTCCGCGGGTGGCCAGGACGGGCCGGCGGCGCCGTCGGCCGGGCCGGTCGCCTCGGGGCCGTCGGAGTCGGGCGCCGGCGGGCCGGACTCGCTGCTGCCCAGCGGGCCGACGGAGCGCGGCTCGTCCGGCTCGGGCATCTTCTGCTCGCGGGTGCTCACCCGCCCGAGTCTGCGGCCCCGGCGGGCGGGCGGCGACCGGACGGCGTCAGTCGTCGAGCGCGGGGCCGGCCTCGTGCGCGGGGTGCCCGGCGGTGCGCTCGCGCTGCTTCATGCGCGCCTCGAACACGTGCCGGTCGCCGTCGGCCAGCTCCTCGCGGGCCCGCTCGTCGAAGGCGCGGAACACCGACCAGTAGTTCGCGTCGTAGTCCTCGACGATCTGGAAGGTCCACCGGTCGGCGATGACGTTGCGGCCGACGAGGTCGCGGTCGAGGTCGTCGGCGAGCTCGGTGTGCCCCGCCTTGCGGAACAGCTCCACCGCCTCCTGCAGGAGCAGGTCGGCCTTGCCGGAGTGCTGGTGGAAGCCGTAGAGCTGGCCGCGGGCCTGCTCGATCGTCTCCAGGGCCTCGGAGAGCCTGCCGAGGCCCTCGACGGTCGTGTCGTCCAGGTCGGGGCGGCTGCGGTCCACGGTCACCGGCCCATCCTGCGGGCCCGGGACCGGGCCCGGGGGGGGGGGGGGGGGGGGCGGCCCCGGGGGGGGGGGGGGGGGGGGGGGGGGGGGGGGGGGGGGGGGGGGGGGGGGGGGGGGGGGGGGGGGGGGGGGGG